>JANLSY010000065.1:0-5760 GCA_031362665.1 Sphingomonadales bacterium | reverse complement strand
TCGGAACGCCGGATTATATGACGAAATCTGGCAGGCTTTCGCGGTGTTATTGCCGGTGCGTACCGTGGGCGTCATGGGCGACGGCCGCACCTACGACAATGTCTGCGCCTTGCGCGCCGTTACCTCAACCGACGGCATGACGGCGGATATCTACCCCTTCGAAAGCGCATTTTTGAGCCGAGTCTCGACGCGGATAATCAACGAGGTAAAGGTCATTAACCGGGTGGTTTATGACTATACCAGCAAGCCCCCGGGGACGATTGAGTGGGAGTGAGACAAGGATGACCGAAATGCAAACCTCCATCTCCGGCGGGTGCCAGTGCGGTGCGGTTCGCTATCATGTCAGTGCAGTCACCGACACGTCACACATCTGCCATTGCCGGATGTGCCAGAAGGCGGTGGGGAATTTCTTTGCGGCGCTCGTTGGCGTGCCAAAGGATGCTCTAAGCTGGACGCGGGGCGAGCCTGCGACATTTATGAGTTCGGAGCATGTGGCGCGCGGATTTTGTGTGCGATGCGGGACGCCGTTATTCTATGATTACATACTCGGTGATGATCTGGCGCTGACCACCGGATCGCTTGATGATCCGAGTCGCTTTCCGCCAAAGGACCAGTGCGGTATGGAGGCGGTTATGCCGTGGTTCGGCGGCATCGCCGAGGTGCGTAAGGCCGGAGCAACCGAGGAGACAATGGCTGAATTCGTCACCGGCATTAAAGCGAGCAATAACCAGCATCCTGACAACGACACCGATAGCTGGCCGCAATAACGCCGATGGTCACAGCTCTCTTGCCAGCCGAGATTAGCGAAATCGTCGAAATGGCGCTTTCGGACCATATCAGTTTCACGACAATTTCAGCGCAGCATGGTGTTTCACCCGACCAGATAAAGGCGATTATGCGCAGCAATTTGAAACCCGGCAGTTACAAAGCATGGCGCAAACGTGTGCGCGATTTTGGTGACCGGCGGGAGCATTATAAATGACGCCGATCGCCTTTTTCAAAAATCGCTATGGCGGCGCGCGTTGATGCGATAGCGGGGACGCAATAAAAATCTTTAGGAGCGCCCAATGTCCAATGTCCCCGCCACCGGCCTGCAACTCGTCTCGCTGCTCAAATCATCAGGCGAGCTCGAAGTTTCGCTGATCGACCAGCCTGTGCCCGAGCCCAAGGAAAATGAGGTATTGGTGCGGGTCGACGCAACCCCAATCAATCCGTCCGATCTTGGCTTGCTGTTTGGGCCAGCCGACATTACGGCCGCCAAATTGTCGGGCACGCCCGACAGGCCGGTTCTAACCGCACAGATGCCAGAGGCGGTGATGCGCGCGATGGCAGCGCGGGTCGATCAGCCGATGCCGGTCGGTAACGAAGCCGGCGGCGTTGTCGTCGCGGCAGGCGCTTCGCCCGAGGCACAGGCGCTTATCGGCAAAACAGTCGGAATCATCGGTGGCGCGATGTATGCGCAATATCGCTGCGTGAAAGTCAGTGACTGTATGGTTTTGGCCGAAGGCACAACGGCTGCAGAAGGCGCGTCGTGCTTCGTGAATCCGCTGACCGCGCTGGCGATGACCGAGGTTATGAAGCGCGAAAACCACACCGGCCTCATTCACACCGCAGCTGCTTCGAACCTTGGCCAGATGCTAGTCAAGATATGCCTAAAGGACGGCATTCCCCTAGTCAATATCGTGCGCAGCGAGGCGCAGGCCGAACTGCTGCGCGGGATCGGCGCCACCCATATTTGCGATTCTACGGCGCCGGACTTTATGGACAGCCTGACCGCCGCGCTTGTCGAAACCGGCGCGACTATTGCGTTCGATGCGATTGGCGGCGGCAAACTTGCCGGACAGATACTGACATGCATCGAGGCAGCAGCGGTCAAGCGGATGAAGGAATATAGCCGCTATGGTTCGGACACCTTCAAACAGGTCTATATTTACGGCGCTCTCGACACCGGGCCGACATTGCTGAACCGTAACTTCGGTTTCTCATGGGCAGTAAGCGGCTTCCTACTGACGCCGTTCCTGATGCAAATCGGCGCAGAGGGTAACCAGCGGCTGCGCGCGCGCGTCGTCGCCGAACTCAAAACGACCTTTGCCAGCCATTATACACGGGAGGTCACGCTCGCTGAAATGCTCCGGCCCGATATCGCCGCTGTCTACAACAAGCGCGCGACCGGCGAAAAGTTTCTGGTTTGTCCGAACAAGGTACCTACATGACGATCACACTCTTCGGCATACCGAACTGCGACACCGTCAAGAAAGCGCGTGTGTATCTTGACGGTCGCGGCGTTGCCTATCATTTCCACGACTATAAAAAGGCCGGTATCGACCCGGTCGATCTGAAGCGTTGGGCAAAAGAAGTTGGCTGGGAAAAATTGCTTAACAAGGCCGGGACAACCTTCAAGAAACTGCCCGATGCCGACAAAGCCGATATCGATGAGGCTAAAGCAATCGCATTGATGCAAGCCAACCCGTCGATGATAAAGCGTCCGGTGATCGAAGGCGGCAAGACGTTGCTCGTCGGCTTCAAACCGGAAATTTACGATGCAGAGCAATTTTAAGGATCCAGAAATGACAACCGCACGTTGGAATGGAGCCGTTATCGCGCAATCGGACGACACGGTTGTCGTTGAGGGAAATCATTATTTTCCGCGTAATGCGGTCAATGCCGATTATCTGCAAGACAGCGACAAGACCTCGGTCTGCGGTTGGAAAGGCACTGCGAAATATCATTCGGTCATTGTCGATGGCAAAACCAACACCGACGCGGCTTGGTATTACCCCGAACCCAAATCAGCAGCAGCAGAGATAACCGACCGGATCGCGTTCTGGAAAGGTGTCGAGGTCGGTTAATGTCGCGCCGGAACGAGTGTCATCAGCCTGACGCACGGCTGCGCGATGTCGGTATGATGAAACTTTTGCTCCCGCTGCTGATCGCCGCCCTTGTTCCCGCCTGTTCCGCTTCGGAAAGCCAAGCCATGGAAAAATCTCTCGACGGCCAAGTTATTGTTATTGCGCATCGCGGTGCGAGCGGAGAGCGGCCCGAGCATACCATAGCCAGCTACACGCTCGCTATCGAGCAAAGAGCTGATTTTATTGAGCCGGACTTGGTGCTGACCAAAGACGGTGTTTTGGTGGCGCGGCACGAGAACGAGATATCAGAAACTACCGACGTTGCAGCAAAGCCGGAGTTCGCGAACCGCAAGACGACTAAGACCATCGACGGCCAGCAGATGACTGGATGGTTTACCGAAGACTTCACACTAGCCGAGCTAAAGACACTGCGCGCCAAAGAACGCCTGCCGCAGCTGCGCAAGGAAAATACGGCCTATGACGGGCAGTTTGAAGTACCAACATTCGACGAGATATTGGAACTGGCCAGGGTCCAGAGCGCGAAAACCGGACGTATCATTGGCGTTTATCCCGAAACCAAGCATCCAAGCTATTTCGCCTCCATAGGCCTGCCGCATGAAGCGCCGCTGCTGGCGCTGCTGACAAAATACGGCTACTCTGAAAGGACCGCGCCTATATTCATCCAGTCCTTTGAGGTCGGCAATTTGCAGGCGCTGCGGCCCAAGACAAAGCTACGGCTGATCCAGCTTATGGATGAAAAGGGCAGTCCAGCAGACCGCCCCGATATATCCTATCCGCAAATGGCGACGGCTGAAGGTCTGAAAACCATTGCCGCATATGCCGACGGCATCGGCCCGAATAAAGCGCTGGTGATCCCGCGCAACCTCATTGGCAATTTGGGGGAACCCACCAGCCTTGTTGCCGACGCGCATAAATCTGGTCTCGCAGTTCACCCCTGGACATTCCGCCGCGAAAATTACTTCCTGCCTTTGGGGCATAAATCTGGAATCGACCCACGCGGCATCGGCGACCTTGAAAGCGAAATCGCCGCGTTTCTGGCCGCCGGGGTCGATGGCATATTCAGCGACAACCCCGCGCAAGCTGTTGCGGCGCGCGGCGCGAAATCCGAATAAGGCAAGGTCGGAAGCCCGAACGTCATAGCTGGGGAGCGAACGCTCAGGCCTCCAGTGCTGCGCGGCACTTAGGGATTACTATTCTCCCACCGGAAAACCTCTTCGAGCGGCTTGTCGAAGACATGGGCTATGCGGAACGCAACCTCCAGCGAGGGCGAATATTTGCCCTGTTCGATAGCAGCGATGGTCTGGCGTGTGACGCCGACCTTGTCGCCGAGGTCGCCTTGCGTCATTTCGCCGGCAAGGAAGCGAAGCGTCCTGATGTCGTTGGTGAATGGGGCGGGTGCCATCGCTCAATATCCGCGGCGGTAATAATAAAGCTGGGATCCGACGCGCACCAACTCAGCGGTGACGACCGTTGCAATCAGCAGGTTCAGATGCTCTGCAACGCTGAGCCGGTAGAACATGGCAATCATATTGGCCCAGACCCCGAGGACCAACGGATAATATGCGAGATGTGTGCCGCGTATATGGATTGTCCGTTCGCGTTCATCTTCTTTCAGATGCGCTTCATTTGGGGTGCGGATAGCAAAATAGCCCGCTGAAAGCACCATGACGGCAACGATGATAATCGTCACCGGCAACAGCATCCCAGCAACTGCTCCCACTCCAGCGGCGGTTCCGACAATCTCCCAAGGATAAGTCAGGAAATACCAACCGAACGCCACAGCCAGGGCAAGAAAAGATGCCCAGTGAATTTTCTCCCGAAACGACATATGCAAACTCCAATGTTATATGATTCGGACTTAATGTTATTTATTATTAACATTGAGTCAAGCAGAAATAACATTCGTCCGCTTCTCGCTTTTGCACGAGGCATTTAGCCGCTAAGCCCCCGCCCCATGTCCACACGCCCCCAAACGCTCACCTTCGATACATCCACCAGCCGGGCGAACCCTACGCCGTCGCCGATGAAACGCCTCACCGTGCCACGGATTCGTCAGCGTAAGGGCGGCGAACCGCTGGTTATGCTAACCGCTTACACTGTACGCATGGCGCAGCTGCTCGATCCGCATTGCGACATGCTGCTCGTAGGCGATTCGCTGGGTCAGGTGATTTACGGTCTTCCGCATACCGTCGCGGTCACGATGGAAATGATGGCGGCGCATGGCGCAGCGGTTGTGCGAGGAAGCTATCATGCCGCCGTCGTCGTCGACATGCCGTTCGGCAGTTATGAGGCGACACCCGAGCTCGCGTTCACAAACGCCGCGCGGCTGCTGAAAGAAACGGGCGCAGCAGCAGTGAAGATTGAAGGTGGCAGAGTGCTTGCGCCAACGGTTGAGTTCCTGACGTCACGCGGTATCCCGGTGATGGCGCATGTCGGCCTTACCCCTCAGGCGGTCAACATTCTTGGTGGCTATGGCGTACGCGGCAAAAGCCCGGAAGAAGCCAAATCGATTGTTGAAGACGCGGTCGCCATGTCCGAAGCGGGCGCGTTTTCGATGGTCATTGAAGGCGTACTTGAGCCCATCGCAATCGAGATCACCAACAAAATCGCGTGCCCGACCATTGGCATTGGCGCATCGGCGCAATGCGACGGACAAGTGCTTGTCACGGAAGACATGCTCGGACTGTTCGACCGCGTGCCCAAATTCGTAAAGAAGTTCGGCAATATGGGCGTGAGCGTCGAAGAGGCTGTCCGCGAATATGCGAGCGGTGTGCGGGATCGCAGTTTTCCGGGTCCCGAGCAGCTTTACCAGCCTGTTTAACGCAGGGCTGGTCTATCGCTACGAGTCCCGCTAAGGACGGCGGCAACTTATGGTTATCACCCAAATTCG
>JANLSY010000089.1:0-10277 GCA_031362665.1 Sphingomonadales bacterium | reverse complement strand
ACCATCCGCACCAGGCCGGTGCGCGCGGTGTTATCCGGCGCGGTGATGGTAAAGGTCGTGTCGCCGCCCGTGGTGCTGGTCGAAGTAACCGCGGTGTAGATTCCATCCGTCATCGCCGGGCCCGTGCTCGCGGTCGTAAAGTCCAGCCACGCCTTGCCTCCTGCCGGCAGCCAGTGGCCGCCCAAGGTGACGGTCATGCTGGTGGAGCCCGCCGTCTGGCTGTAAGCGCCGCTGACGGTGCCATTGCCACCAGTGGTCGTGTTGATTCCGATCCAGCCCTTCGCATTGACCGAGAAGGAGGTGGCCGTCGGGGCGGGTGTGCTCGCGACCGTGTAAGCCTGTGAAGTCGGGGTGGAATCGCCGGGGACGAAGTTTCCAGGCGCACGCGGGAAATCGAGATAGACAATGTTTCCACCCACCAGCTTGTTGTTGGTGAGGTTAGTAATGTTGATGACATGCGATCCTGCGACCTGGGCATAGTCACCACTGAAGCCACCCTGGCGGAAGGCCCGAGCCGGGCCGGCGATGCGGAGGAGAGCCTCGCGCTGCTTGCCATAGGCTGGCTTGACGCTCGCGCTGCCCGCACCGGCACTGCGCGCTTCGTAGTCGAGGAGGATGGCTTTGATTACGGCCTGCATGTCGCCGCGGACGCCGGAGCCATTGTCATTGAATTTAGTGGCAACACGGTTGACGTAAGATGCACTGGGGTTGCTTGTCACCAGCCGCTGGATCATCTGCTTAGCAAAAAACGGGCCAACATTCGCATGGTTGAAAAGCGCATCAAGCGCGGTCTTTAGCGCCGCAGTACCATCGGTGTTCGCAGCAATGGTCGTGCCCAGGAACGTTGCTTCCAGTGTCGAGTGCTGGCTGGTGGTCGAAGGGAATTCCCATTTTGTATTGTCGATCGTCATCGGCTTCAGGACATAGCCGGTGCTATTGATCATCCGGTTCGGATCGCTTGCTGATGGCGTTTTTACGTTACCGGTGAAGTCCCAGTCATAACCGGTGAAAACCCGCGCAAGATTGGTTACGTCGGCGTTTGTGTAGGTTTCGATGGGCTGGTTGTTCGCATCAAGTTTACGGCTGCCGTCGTTGTTCAGTTGGTACAGGCCGATAGTGAACAACTGCATCACTTCGCGCGAATAATTTTCGTCTGGCACCCGGCCAGTGCGTGTGTCTTCTTTCCGGTTACCGCGCGTGCTGAGATAATAACCCATCGCCGGGTTGAGCGTCACATCTTCGAGCAATTTTCGATAGTTGCCGAATGCATTGCTGTTGAGTTGATCCCAGTAAAAGGCGATTGCCTGTGCGCGCCAGCTGAAATCCAGCCCCTGCAGCGAAACCACGAAAAACTCCGACAGGGCCAGCGCGACGCGTTTGCGGACGCCGTTGGCATCGGTCATGAGCTGGTTCCAGATCATGTAGTCGCCGGGATATTCATTGTCGAAGAAATTGTCGGTAGTAATCTGGTCGTAGCCACGCGACGACAACCATGCGACGCCGGTCTGGCTGACCGCTGCATCCATTTGCGCGTTTAGCCAAGGCTCGTAGCCTATCGACCTAATGTTGCTGATTTCTGCATCGGAAACCGACAAGCTCGACTTCAGTATAAAACGCGCAGCTTCTGCTTCGGTCGATGGCTTTGCGACCTGAACGGTTGGCGGTGGCGCCGGCGTCGGGCTGCTGCCTCCGCCGCCGCCGCCGCAAGCTGCAAGTGCGAGCGATGCAGCAGGGATGGCATATATAAGCGGAGAAGTTTCTGGAAGAGTTTCGGTTATCGCCGGATTGAAATCGGACGGTGCGCCGACTTCGACTGCTCCGTCAAGGCTGACCGGATGCAATGCTTCCTTCATACAATACCCCTGCCATTGGCATGAAAGCAATCACCGAGGGTGCCGGGACCGGTTTCATCATTAACGGGTGGCTAGTCGACATTACTCAAGACACTATTTCGGTAAGTGGTTAATCGCGCTTAAGATTTGTGTCGAACGAAGCGAACGGATAGGAATTATTAACCAATTATCAATCTGTGCGACTTAGGCTCGCCGCATGGTCCGACGTCGCTCCTTTCCTCTGTTTTTCGCCCTTTCGGGGTCAATGCTCATTCCGTCTGCAGCGCATGCCGACGTTTTCGAGCTGGCGACGAATGGCAATTTCGTTGAAATATCACGCCCCGCATGGCAGCCGGAGCCGGCGATCACGCTTGACGGCTATGCACCCGTATCGACGGCGCCAATGCCGGAGCCTACGCCATCGCAGAACGGCGTCCGGCAACATATTGAGCACGCTGCTGCACGCTATGGAATCAATCGGGACTTGGTTGATGCCGTGGCATGGCAGGAGTCACGCTATAATCCGCGTGCGCGTTCATCCGCCGGGGCAATTGGTGTGATGCAGTTGATGCCCGGCACTGCGCGCCAGCTAGGTGTGACCAACCCGCATGATGTTCGTCAGAATGTCACCGGCGGCACGGCCTATCTGCGCGAGCAATTGGAACGCTTCGGCAACAACGTGCCGCTTGCGCTTGCCGCTTACAATGCCGGTCCGGGTGCGGTCATAAAATATGGCGGTATCCCGCCTTACCGAGAGACCCAGAATTACGTCCGGCAAATTATGCGGCGGATGTCGGCCACCATGGCCTTTCGCTACGAATATTGAGTGAGGTCATAATGACAGTGAAGAATAAAAAACTCCTTGGCATGGCCGCTATTGCCGGTGCGCTTCCGCAGAACGCCTTTGCGCAAGTTGCCGGCGTCGACCCGCAGGGTTCGGGACCGATTGTCAATGCACTTAGCTGGATGCAGGGGACGTTGCTCGGAAATGTCGCCACCACTGCCGCAGTTATTGCTGTAGCCGTCGTCGGGCTGATGATGTTGACTGGACGAATGAACTGGCGGTTCGGCGCTACGGTTATTGTCGGCTGCTTCGTGCTATTCGGCGCAACAGCTATTGTCTCTGGAATTCGCGTCGCTGCTGTCGGGGGCTAGGCTATGACGCCGCTCAATCGCACTCCCGTGTTCCGCGCACTGACGCAGCCGCAGATGTTTGCGGGCGTGACCTATAGCTATTTCATTATCAACCTGGTGGTGACAACCGAGATATTCCTGATTAGCCGGTCATTCTGGGCGATCCCGGCGGCAGCGGTCATTCATGCAATCGGATATATGGCTTGCCTTCGCGAACCGCGCGTATTTGACCTTTGGATTACCAAGGTCAGCCGTTGCGGACGCACGCGCACGCATGATCTGTGGCGCTGCAACAGCTATCGGCCCTGATCCATGAAAGCATCGCCAAAAAATCTTGCCAAGCTTGACCCGAGCGCAGGTGATCGATTGCCTTATACAGGGCACATCAACGATCACACTTTGCTTACCCGCACCGGCGAGCTGATTCAAATGATCCAATTGGACGGCATCGCCTTTGAGACCGCCGATAGCGAAACGCTGAACCACATGGCGGCAGTGCGCGACGTGGTTATGCGCGGCATCGCAAATAGCAATCTGATGCTTTACTGCCATGTCATCCGCCGCCAAGTCGCTGCCGAACTTTCGGGCGAGCAACCTGTCGGCTTTGCTCGTGTTCTCGATGAAGCATGGCAAACACGACTTCGTAGCAAGCAGCTCTACATTAACGACATCGTGCTGATGCTAGTACGCCGCCCGGCGCGCGGGAAGGTTGGTTTTGTCGAACGTCTCACTAAATGGGGCAGCGGGAAACGGAATAGCGCCGAGCGTTTGGCCGAACAGGCACGCGAACTGCGCGAACTCGACGCTGCGCGCATCAATCTTCTGTCGGCACTTACCCGTTACGGCCCGCGCGTGCTCGAACGGTATCAGGGTGCAGCTGGCAAGTGCTCTGAACCGCTCGAGATATTGTCAGCGCTGTACAACGCAGAAATGCAGCCAGTGTTGGAGCCGAGCGGCGATGCCGGAAATTATCTGCCATATAAGCGGATCAGCTTTGGCCTTGATGCCTTGCATCTGAAAGGAGCAAGCGCGGATACGTCGCGCTTTGGCGCGATCGTATCGATCAAGGATTATCCGGGCAATACGACTCCTGGCATGCTCGACAATTTGCTGCGTCTACCGCACGAATTGACGCTGACAGAGAGCTTTGCCTTTGTTGACCGGCAAATTGCCGACGAACGTATCGGCCTTGCATTGCGCCGGCTGCGCGCGGCATCAGACGAAACCACGACGTTACGCCAAGGTCTTCTTGGCGCGAAGGACGAACTGACCGGCGGTGCTGCGGCCTATGGCGAGCATCATCTGACTGTCCATGTCCGCGCGGGTAGCCTGCCAGCGCTCGATGCAGCAGTGGCAGATGTGCAGGCGTCACTCGCCGACATCGGCGCTGTTGCGGTGCGTGAAGACCTCAATCTCGAGAGTGCTTTCTGGGCGCAATTCCCTGGCAACGCCGATTTCATTGCACGCAAGGCGCTGGTGTCGACCGCCAACCTATCCGGCCTGATTTCGCTGCATGGCTTCCCCATCGGTGTGCCAGCAGGCGGCCCTTGGGGTGAGCCGATTACCGTTCTCGAAACCACATCGAGCACGCCTTATTTCTTTAACCTGCACAGCGGCGATCTGGGTAACTTC
The DNA here is from genome assembly GCA_031362665.1 of Sphingomonadales bacterium. Taxonomy (GTDB): domain Bacteria; phylum Pseudomonadota; class Alphaproteobacteria; order Sphingomonadales; family Sphingomonadaceae; genus Sphingorhabdus_B. Next base: position 5,679 of record JANLSY010000089.1, on the reverse strand, counting down.
ACGTTGATCGGTCCTTCGGGTTCGGGCAAGACGGTGGTACTGAATTTCCTCATTGCGCAGGCGCAAAAGTTCCAGCCGCGCACATTCTTCTTCGACAAAGATCGCGGCGCGGAAATCTTCATTCGCGCTATTGGCGGGCATTATGATGTGTTGCGGCCTGGTACTCCAACCGGATTCAACCCGCTTCAATTACCCGGCAATGCTGCAAATCAGGCATTTCTGCGTCAATGGCTGTCGCAAATCCTGACGCCAGCCGGTGGCCAGCTGACCGCCGATGAAAACGCGATTATCGCAAGTGCAGTTGAAGCCAATTTTGACCAGCCTGCAGAACATCGCCAGCTCCGCTATCTTGTCGAACTGCTTGCGGGTGGCGCACGCCCCATCCGTGGCGACCTCGCTTCGCGGCTTGCGCCCTGGTATGGCTCCGGCGAGCACGCCTGGTTGTTTGATAACGCGCGGGACCTGCTCAATCTCGACACCCGCACCGCCGGGTTCGACATGACGGCGTTGCTCGACAATCCGCTGCTTCGTACGCCTGCGATGATGTATCTGTTCCACCGCGTCGACGAAAGGCTCGATGGCACGCCGTCGATGATCGTCATCGATGAAGGCTGGAAAGCGCTTGACGACGAAGTGTTTGTCCACCGCTTGAAAGACTGGATGAAGACCATCCGCAAACGCAACGGCGTTGTTGGGTTTGCTACGCAAAGTGCAAGCGATGCTATTGAAAGCAAGATTGCCGCGACCATCATCGAACAATCGGCAACGCAATTGTTCATGTGCAATCCCAAAGCGCAGGCTTCCGATTATTGCGACGGCTTTGGCCTTACCGAACATGAACTCGACCTTGTTCGTTCGCTTCCCGAACATTTGCGTTGTGTGCTAATCAAACAGGGCGGCAACAGCGTGGTCGCGCGCCTGGATATGGCCGACATGCCTGACGCCATTACGGTCCTGTCGGGCCGCGAAAGCAGCGTGCGTAAGCTCGACGAGCTTCGCCGAACGAATGGCGATGCACCCGCCGACTGGATGCCACAACTGCTGCAAGCCGCAGATGAAGGGCCTTCGGTTCTTTGGGCAGGAGCGCGGCGCTAGTGATGAATTGCGCTGCCATAAACCCTGCAGCTGGCTCCGCTGAAACGATGGTCAATACCGTCGATTGCTACATTCAGTCGAATGTACAGGCCGGCTATGCAAATTTGCTCGGCCCCGGTAGCGTGTTCAGTTATGCCCTGACCATTGCACTGACGCTGTATGTTGCACTAGTCGGATACCGCCTAATCTTTGGCCGTTCGACATTGAGCATGGGTGAAATGATGCCGCGCATGGTGATGATCGGCGCGGTGCTCGCACTGACCAGCAACTGGGCGACCTATCAGGTGCTTGTATATGACGTCCTGACCGATGGCCCGCAGGAAATTGTCAGCGCGATCAACCCGGCCGCCGGAAAAACCAGTAGTGTTACAGAGCGTGTCGATATGCTCTCGGGTCGGATGGTCGATCTCGCTGACGCGTGGACCGAGTTCGATGTGCGGCCCGAGCAAGCCATGCCCACAGGATTGATTGCAGAACCCGAAGCGCTTCCCGCAACGGCGGCTAGCATCACCGCATTCGTCGTACCCAAGGATTCGCTTGGTCCGAACATGCTGTTGTTAAGCGCGTTGCTGCTGGTGCTGGCATCCGCGGGTGTGCTTGTTGTGGCGAAGATAATCTTAGGTTTGTTGCTGATGCTTGGCCCGATATTCGCAGTGCTCGGCTTATTCGCCGCGACACGCGGGTTGACGCTCGGTTGGGGCCGCGCTGCTGTGTTGATGGCGCTCGTGCCGGTAATGGCGACGATGACCTCGGCGGGCGCAGTTGCGCTTCTGGAGCCAATTTTGACCGAGATGTATGTATCTGCGGGGCTAGGTGTTTTCTCGCTCCGCTCGGCGCTCGCGATAATGGTTGTGGTGCTGGTGATGGTCGCTGTGTCGGTGCAGTTGTTCCGCGTGGGGCGCACAATTGTCAGTGGATGGACCCTTTCATTCGGCCATAACCGTGCGCCTGACAGCGCCGCGGTGACTGTGCACGCGCAAAACGATACCGCACAGCCCGCCAATGTCATTTACAACGAACGAATGCAGTCGCTCGTCGGTTCTATCGAACGATCGGCGATAGCAACCTCGACAATAAGCCAAGCTAACCAGCGCGCGATCCTCTTGCCGCAACGCTTCGACGGCGACGGTGTGCAAGGCCGTCAGGACAACAACATTCATTCCGACCGGCGTATCTCGCGGGGGCGCGTGACAGCGGCCCGTGCACCGGTCAAAGCCATCAGGAACGCCGCATGACCGGAAGATATCTTTGCGCTTTGCTAGCGAGCTTCACGCTTGCCGTCCCTGCGACGGCGCAAGTTGCGGAGACGGCGCAGGTTGCGCCCAACATTCGCTATGTCGAATATAACCCGGATGCCATCATCCGTTTGACCGGCCATACCGGGTACCAGATGATGCTCGAATTCGAACCGGGCGAAAAAGTCGAAACGGTAGGTATCGGCGATTCGTCGGGCTGGCAGGTAACGCCCAATGGCGCAGGCACAATCATGTTCCTGAAACCGGTTGGCACCCCGCCCACCACCAACCTGTCGATCATCACTAACCAGCGCCGCTATAATCTGGAATTGGTGGCGCGTTCGGGTCTGCGTGTCCCGCAAAGCCAGATCGTCTATGCCGTGCGTTTTCGCTATCCGCCAAAGCCGGTTGTCGCCGAGGTCGCGGCAACTCCGCCGCCACTGATTGCGACACCACCGGAATATTGGAACCGCGCCTACAGCTATGACGGGGCGAAGGGTAATGTGCCCGAACAGGTATTCGACGATGGCAAATCGACCTATTTCCGTTTTGCTATCGGTGCCTCAGCACCGGCGATTTTCAGCGTCACGCCTGATGCGGGGGAGAGCATTGTCAACTTTGCCGTTCGCGGTCCTTACACGGTGGTAGAGCAGGTCGTTCCGCAGTTCGTCCTGCGCCACGGCAAGGAAGTTACCATCATTTTCAATGACGCCTATGCCGTGCCGACACCTGGCCCCGACGCGCCTAGGGCGCGTGCGAAAAAGAAATGCGGGTTGCTCGGCTGCAAATCGATGGAGGCAAAGCCATGAGCGTTTTGAAATCCGGTAGCATCGACCCGCGCGCTGCGATGGATGGCGAAGCGCTGGCAGATGCAAATCAACCGGTGCTATCACCAGTCGCCATGCCAGCGGGTCTTTCGCCCGGTATGAAGCTAGGCTTCGTCGGAATCGGTCTGCTCGGAATACTGACCTTTACGACTCTTGCGACCAGTCGTGGCGATGCCAATCAGTCAAATGCGGCGGCACTCACGCCTGCAGCAGCTGTTGCAACAGTTATTCCACAAGGCGGTTTGGTGCCAAAGCCAGTTTTGAAGCCGGGACCGCCAGAATTGCCGCCTCCTACGCTGGTTCCACCGCCGGTTGATGCCAATGGCGCACCGATACTGGGCGTTGTCGGCCCGAGAGCAGCCGGCGCAAACCGTTTTCAGTCACCAGGGGTTGTCGTCGATCTAACCAAAGGCGGCGTAGCCTTGCTGCCGCCCACGCCCGGACTTGCGGGGATGAAGGACAATGACCTGAGTGCCGACGACAAATTTGCAGATCGGGTTGCGGCTGCGGAAAATGCCCCAGCGCGTGCCGTGCGAATTGCCAATAGCAGCTACACCGTGCCGCAGGGTGCGATAATCGCTGGCGTACTTGAAACCGCAATCAATTCGGATTTACCGGGCTATGTCCGCGCGGTGGTCAGTCGAGATGTCATGGGTTTTGACGGACGGCGGGTCCTCATTCCAAGTGGTAGTCGTCTGATTGGACAATATCGCTCGGGGCTGGCTGCGGGGCAATCGCGCGCCTTCATCGTCTGGACGCGTCTGACACGGCCGGACGGAGTTACTATTTCGCTGGGTTCGCCTGCTACCGATCCGTTGGGCCGCGCCGGTTTGGGCGGTAAGGTCGATAGCCATTTCCTCAAACGTTTCGGCTCAGCGATTCTGCTGTCGGTTGTGCAATCGGGATTAGGTCTTTTGCAACGCGGAGGTAACGATGTTGTTGTGCGTACCGCTGATGATGCCAAAAGCGTTGCCGGTATCGCACTTCAGCGCGACATTAACATCCCTCCAACGGTCAAGGTCGCGCAGGGCACAGCTATCCGCATCTTCACCGCCCGCGATCTTGATTTTTCAGGCACTGATGGCGGTTCTCAATGAATATGATTAGCCCCTTCGGTGGGGGAGCCGGAAACATCTATCTCGCCAGTTATCTTGCGCCGCTTGCGGAGTGGCTCGATGCGGGCGACGTCACCGAAATATTGGTAAACCGACCCGGAGAGGTCTGGGTCGAACGCATTGGCGCGGCGCAAATGGAGCGCCACGAAGTACCATCTATCGATGCCCAATTGCTTGATCGGCTTGCACAACAGATCGCGCGGATCAACCATCAAGGTGTGAGCCGCGAAACACCTCTGCTGGCAGCGACACTGCCGGACGGTGCGCGTGTGCAAATGGTGCTGCCACCGGCAACCCGAGGCGACATTGCGTTGGCCATCCGCAAGCATATTGTGCATGATCTGACGCTTGACGATTATCTGAACAGTAATGGGTTGAGCCAACTGACATCAAAAAGCGATATTGAACAGGATGTGACGCAATCATTATCGATTAAGCACGCGGCAAACGATTATCTGGGCTTTTTGCGTGATGCAGTTGCCGCGCGCAAAACAATATTGCTGTCAGGCGGAACTTCATCAGGCAAGACAACGTTGCTAAATGCCTTATTAAAAGAAATTCCTTCGGACGAGCGGGTTATTGCAATCGAAGACACGCCCGAAATCAAATTGAGCAGGCCGAACGCCATCGGGCTTATTGCAGTTGCAGGCGATCAAGGCGAAGCCCGAGTTAACACTGACGATTTGATGCGGGCATCTCTTCGCATGCGGCCTGACCGCTTGCTTGTCGGAGAACTCCGCGGACAAGAGACGGTTACTTTTCTGCGTGCCATCAACACAGGGCATCCGGGATCGTTGAGCACAATCCATGCAAGCTCACCTGACGGGGCATTCGAACAAATCTCACTCATGTGCATGCAAGCAGGTCTTGGATTAACGCGGGCCGAAACTATTCATTACGCCAAATCCGTAATAGATATTGTTGTGCAGATGGGCAGGCGTGCAGGGCGGCGGCAAATAACCGACATTTCATTTCCCGCCAGTGCTCGCGACGGCCTAAATATCTAAAACATCGGTAAAGTCTTAAAGGCTATCTACCTGAATTCTGTCGGCTGGTACGCTGCGGTGTTTGAGATATTCGCGCTCACACTCTTTGTGCCATGCCCCTGCTATTTGTCGGAAACTGCGGCATTTGCGACGTCGATCTCCTCCTTTGCATCCGCTTCAATCAGCTTTGTGGCTTCTTCAGCAGCTTCTTCTATCGAAAGCTGGCGTTCCTTGACGGCATCCTGCTCGATTGCTTCAACTGCTTTGTCTGCCTGTTGCGGTGTAGGCTCTTCGACACAGGCATTCAGCGCAAACAGCATCAGGGCCGCTAATACCGGTCTCAAGGCGTTGGCTCCGGTTTCAAATCGCCTTCGTAATTGGCCACAAGATTAAGCGTTGCAGCCCATGCCGCGACATTCTG
>JANLSY010000090.1:0-18734 GCA_031362665.1 Sphingomonadales bacterium | reverse complement strand
CAAGCATTGGGACTAGCCAGCGGCAGTGCTTTTGCCTACCGCATCGTCATGCTCTTTGAACGAAAGGATCGCCGCGATGCTGCAATATGATGTGCTGATTGTCGGCGGCGGCCATGGCGGTGCGCAGGCGGCGATTGCGCTTCGGCAGGCGAAGTTTGAAGGCAGCATTGGCGTATTGAACGCCGAAAATGAATATCCCTATGAGCGTCCACCACTGTCGAAAGACTATTTTGCAGGTGACAAGGCGTTCGAACGGATCATGATTCGTCCGGCTGCCTTTTGGGCGGAACGCAATATCGATATGTTGCTTGGCAAACGCGTTGAGACTATCGACCCCGCCGCATATTCGGTGACCACATCAGATGGTGATGTCATCAGCTACCGCAAAATGATCTGGGCGACCGGCGGCAGCCCGCGTTGGTTGCAATGCGAAGGCGGTAATCTGCCGGGCGTTCATGTCGTCCGGACGCGCGCAGATGTAGATGCGATGCTGGATGGATTGGATGATGTGGCAAACGTTGCCATAATCGGCGGCGGTTACATCGGGCTGGAAGCCGCAGCGGTATTGCGCAAAATGGGCAAGAAAGTTACCGTGCTGGAGGCCATGGACCGTGTGCTGGCACGCGTTGCCGGTGAGCCGCTCTCGCGTTTTTATGAGGCCGAGCATCGCGCGCATGGTGTCGATGTGCGGCTCGGTGTCGAAGTTACCGCTATCGAGGGCGATGACCACGCTTCTGGCGTCCGGCTGGTGGACGGTGAAGTCATCCCCGCACAGATGGTGATTGTTGGTATCGGAATCATTCCGGCGGTTGGCCCGTTGCTGACCGCGGGTGCGGCTGGCGGGGCAGGGGTAGATGTCGACGAGTATTGCCGCACATCCTTGCCCGATATCTTTGCGATCGGCGACTGCGCTGCGCACGCCAATGCCTTTGCCGGCGGAGCAATCATGCGGGTGGAATCGGTGCAGAATGCCAATGATATGGCGAACGCTGTAGCAAAGAGCGTTATTGGCGAACTCACGACCTATCATGCAGTACCGTGGTTTTGGTCGAACCAGTATGATTTGCGGCTGCAGACTGTCGGATTGTCGGTTGATTATGATGCGACCGTTGTACGCGGCGAACCGAAAAAGCGCAGTTTCTCGGTAGTGTATCTTAAACAAGGCAAAGTTATCGCGCTCGATTGCGTCAATGCGACCAAAGATTATGTGCAGGGGAGAGCGTTCGTTGTGGAGGGCCTTGCCCCCACGTCAGAGCAACTGGCCGACACCAATGTGACATTGAAAGAACTCGCCGCGAATATCACAGCCGCCTGAGACAGAATTGCCCCAGACCCGTTCCGCCCTGACGGCCATTCTTGGCCCGACAAATACCGGCAAGACCCATCTCGCCGTCGAGCGGATGTGTGGCTATTCGAGCGGGATGATCGGATTTCCGCTGCGGCTGCTGGCGCGCGAAATCTACGATCGAGTGGTCGCGATCAAGGGCGTGCATCAGGTCGCGCTGATAACCGGAGAGGAGCGGATCGAGCCTCCGCAGGCACGCTGGTATTGCTGCACCGTGGAATCGATGCCGATCCAGAAGGAGTTCGCCTTCGTTGCCATCGATGAGGCGCAATTGGGCTATGATCCCGAGCGCGGGCATATTTTTACCGACCGGATATTGCATGCGCGTGGCCGCGAAGAGACGATGATTCTCGGCTCAGAAAGCCTCCGTCCATTGATCCGTAGCCTTTTGCCCGATGCTGAAATCATCTCTCGCCCGCGATTTTCGACCTTAAGCTATGCGGGTGCAAAGAAGCTATCGCGCTTGCCCAAACGTTCCGCCATCGTCGCCTTTTCAATCGAGCAGGTTTACGCGGTCGCCGAAACGCTGCGCCGGATGCGCGGCGGAGCGGCGGTGGTGATGGGCGCACTCAGCCCGCGCACCCGCAATGCCCAAGTGGCTATGTTTCAGTCGGGCGAGGTCGATTATTTAGTAGCAACAGACGCCATCGGCATGGGGCTAAATCTCGACGTCGCGCATGTCGCCTTTGTCAGCCTGTCCAAATTCGACGGATCGCGCAGGCGGCGGCTGACCGTTGCTGAAATGGCGCAGATTGCCGGACGCGCTGGGCGGCATCAACGTGATGGCAGCTTTGGCACGCTAGCAGGCGAAGGCAGCGAATTTACGCCTGAAGAAGTATTGGACATCGAGAATCACGATTTCCCTAAGCTGGACTGGCTTTACTGGCGTGAGGCCGAGCCGCGTTTCGACACAGTCGCCACGCTGATTGCCGATCTGGAAACCAAGCCCAACCGCCCCGGTCTGCTACCCGCGCCGAAGGCCATCGATTTGGCAGTTCTCAAACGGCTGGCCGAAATGCCAGATGTAACCGCACTCATCCGACACCAGGTCGATGTAAAACGGCTTTGGGAGGTCGCCAGCCTGCCCGATTTTCGGCAGATGGGCGAAGAGCATCACAGCCGTTTCGTCGCCTCTTTGTGGCAGCATCTGGGGCAAGGCGACCGCGTCCTCCCGCAATCGTTGTACGCCAGCGAGCTTGCGCGGCTGGATAACATCCAAGGCGACGTCGATACGCTGTCGGCACGGATCGCGGGCGTGCGGACCTGGACCTACATCGCACATCGCGGCGACTGGCTGGCCGATCCGGCGATGATGGCCGAACGTGCGCGGGCGCTCGAAGAGAAATTGTCCGACGCGCTGCATGATGCGTTGCGCCAACGATTTGTCGACAAACGTACCTCGATGTTGTTGCGCAAAGGCGCGGACGACATTGGGCTGTTACCTGTGGAAATCGGCGCAGATAAACGCGTTCTCGTCGATGGTGAGGACATCGGGTCTTTACATGGCTTTGCGTTTCGGGTTGACGCAGGCGCCAAAGCGGGTGACCGTAAACTGTTGTTAGCCGCCGCGCAGCGACATCTGGCGGCGCATTTGAAACAAAAGGCGAGGGACGTAGGCATGGCAGAAGATAGCGAATTCGCGCTGGCCGCCGATGGCGAAGGCAAGCCAGCGATTTTCTGGAACGGCGAAATGCTCGGCGCTTTGTCAAAAGGTCGTTCGATGATGCAGCCGGCTTTTGCACCAGTGAAAGCCGTGGCGGGGCTTGAAGGCGATGCCTTGCGCGAGATTACCACGCGCGCGGAGGCCTGGATTGAGGCGCAACTGGCTAAAGCGATGGGCGGCATCGTCGGCCTGCAGGAATTGGCGCAGCAGGCTGATGTCGATGGCAATGTGCGCGCTTTAGCGGTCCGACTGGCTGATGAGGGCGGTATCGCCGGCCGGCATTATCTGGCAGATGCGATTGCTGCCTTGCCAAAGGAAGCACGCGGTGCGGCGCGTAAGGGCGGGATCGTCTTTGGTGCGCTCGATATTTACCACCACGCTGCTTTGAAGCCCGCGGCTGCCAAGTGGCGGGCAGCCTTGTTTGCCGCGCGTGACGGACGCGCCATGCCCGAACTGCCACCCGAAAGCGCGGTGCATTTGAAGGAATGGAAATTCGCCAATCCTTCCGAAGCGCGCAACGCCGGATATCGCCGGATTGGCGACGAATATGTCCGCATTGACCTTGCCGAGCGCGTCATCAAGAAAGCACATGAAGCCCGCGGGCAGGCGAATTTGTTCGGAATGGACATGGCTTTTGCAACATCTCTGGGGATTAGCGAGGCGGGGCTGAAGGCGTTGATGCGTGACGCCGGGTTTAGGCCGACCGAAGCGCCAGTCGAAAAGCTCGAAGAGCAGACAGAAGCAGTTATTGCTGAAGAAATGCCCGTGGTTGAAGAGTTAGCTTTGGTTGATGCGAAAGAGGCGGCCACACAACTGGCGGCGACAGACGAATCGCCTGACGCTCCAGTGCCGGTCGAAACCCCTGCGCATCAACCGGTGTTACTAACCCATTGGCGTTGGATCGGTTTGCCCAGACCGCGACCGCCCGAACAGCGCCAGCAACGTGCCCGGCCTGAACAGCGAAAGCGATCGGCAAGCGCAAAACCCGATGGCAAGCCTGACCGCACGCCGCCACCACCCAAGCCGGCCTCACCACCATCGGCGCTCGCGCTTCAGCTCGCAGCGCTCAAGGGCCTCAAGCTATAACAGATGCCGGATTCAGCACTGCGGATAGACAAGCTACTATTCTTCCTGCGCATTGCTAAAAGCCGGACACTCGCCCAAAATTGGGCGGAGGCGGGCTATATCCGGGTCAACAGCAAACGGATCGAAAAGGGCAGTGCAACCGTGAACACGGGGGATGTGATAACACTTCCAAGGGGTGAGGCGGTGCTGGCGATCAGGCTTTTGTCGATACCGGTAAGGCGCGGTCCCCCATCCGAGGCGCAGCTTTGCTATCAACTTCTCGAATAAAAATTGTCGTACAGCGATATTCCCCCGTTGACTTGGATAGCCGCCTAGCCATAGGCAGCAGATGGAGAATGCCGCATCGCGGACAGTTTTGGGAGTGTGTTGCCAATGACTTATGTAGTGACCGATGCGTGCATCAAGTGCAAATATATGGATTGCGTCGAGGTTTGCCCGGTCGACTGCTTTTATGAGGGCGAGAATATGCTCGTCATCAATCCCAACGAGTGCATCGATTGCGGTGTGTGCGAGCCTGAGTGCCCTGCAGAAGCAATTTTGCCTGACACCGAGAGCGGTTTGGAACAGTGGCTTGAACTGAACACTACCTATAGCGCGGAGTGGCCGAACATTACATCAAGCCGCGAACCGCCCGCTGACGCCGATGAACATAAGGGCGAAGAAGGCAAGTTCGACAAGTATTTCAGCGCTGATCCCGGCGAAGGCGATTAAAGACCGGCTGCGCGCCGTTCTTTCAGCCACTGTTTTTGATCGCTTTCAACTTCGCGCATCGCGGCGAATACCGTCATGTCTAGCTTGGTGCGGCCCGTCCGGCCAAGCGAATATAGCTGGCTATAATACCAATATTGCACGGCGAAGCCTTCGATGCCGCGCATCATTTTGATCTTTCGCAGGCCGGCCAACCATTCGGGGAAAAGCTTCAACTGATTTTCGGTCCGCGGCAGCATCGCCATGCCACCAAGGAGGCGTTTCGGCGCCTCGGGCATCACGCACAATGGACGACCGAGGCCGATCACATCTGCCGCGCCTGACTTCAACGCTTGTTCCATCGCGGATGCAGTGCGGAAGCCGCCGGTCACCATCAGCGGTATCGAAAGCTCGCTCTTCATCGCTTTGGCAAAGTCGACGAAATAGGCTTCGCGAGCCAAGGTGGTTTCGGCGACCGCTTGCACCTCTTCTGCCTCCAGCCCCTCGATACCAAGCAGCTTGGGCTGTTCATAAGTCCCACCCGATATTTCGATAAGGTCAACGCCCGCCTCCTGCAGCCAGCGCGCTACTTGCAGGCTGTCCTCGAACGCAAAACCACCACGCTGGAAATCCGCGCTGTTGAGTTTGACCGAAATTGGAAACTCCGGCCCGACGAGTTGGCGCACGGTGCTGACCGTGAACAGAAGGAATCGGGCGCGGTTTTCAAGAGTTCCACCCCAACGGTCATCGCGCTGATTTGAACGCGGGCTGAGGAACTGCGAGATTAGATAGCCATGCGCGGCATGGATTTGCACGCCGGTGAAGCCGCAATCCTGACAAGCCTTTGCGGCTTGTCCGAATCGGCTGATCAGGTTGAGGATTTCGTTCTCGGTCAAAGCGACGGGCATCCCGAACTGCCCACCGGGAAGGCCAACCTTGACCGCCGATGGTGCCTTCGGGTGCGGATTGACTGCCTTCATTGTCTGCCGCCCCGCATGGCTGATCTGCGCCCAGAAATGGCCGCCGCCACGCGTGGCTGCCGCTGTCCAGCGTTTGAGTGCCGTCTGCATGTCCTCATTAGGCATCGCGTCAATGATGACATTGCCCGGCCGTTCAAGATGGTTGCCATCGATCTGGATGTTACCGGACAGCAACAGTCCCGCGCCGCCATCGGACCAGATGCCGTAAAGCTTCTCAAGCTCGGCGGTCGGACGACCTTCGGTATTGGCGAGCCCTTCGGTCATCGCAGCCTTGCCGATGCGGTTCAGCAGCACAGCGCCGCAGGGCAGTTTCAGCGTTTGGGCAAGGTTCATTGTGTTGGCGGTTCATCGGCCTTGATTTCGACCTTGTCCGGACCGCCGGTTTCTTTGGCTGCCGCCTTGTCGAGCTTGGCCTTTGGCGCGTCGGTCGTGGCGGGCGCGGCTTCGACCGGCGCTTCGTCGGTCGAAGCATCGATATTGATAGCGTCGTCGCTGATGGTGCCTTCAAGGCTATCGATATCGTCCATCCGCGTCTCGGTGACCTGATTGTCTTCCTTCGCGCCACCGCAGGCTGCGAGGGCGAATAGGGCAAAGGCGAGTGGGGCTATAGTCAGGTGGGCGGCGCGCATTATTCCTCCTAATGCTTAACTGGCCGCGACCCTACATTCTCCGCCTGCTTTGGCAAGCGCGTTGAGGAAGTTGGGCAGAGTAGCAGCAAGCGCTTCGTCGAAATCGTGGAGCGTTGCGTCGATGCCTAAGTCTGCGAGGCTGGTTACCGGATATTCAGCAATGCCGCATGGCACAATGCCGCCGAAATGCGACAGGTCAGGCGACACATTAACGGCGAAGCCGTGCATCGTCACCCAGCGTCGGATGCGGACACCTATCGCGCCGATTTTTGCCTCCTGTCCGTTGCGAGTGTCACACCAGATACCGATCCGGCCATCGGCGCGGCGCGCTTCGACGCCGAACTGCAAGAGAGCCTCGATAACCCAGCCTTCAAGCGCATGGACATAGCAGCGCACGTCTTTGCAACGCTTGGCGAGATCAAGCATGACATAGCCAACGCGCTGACCAGGACCGTGATAGGTGTAGCGTCCACCACGACCGGTGTCATAAACCGGAAATTGCTGACTGAGCAATTCCGCAGGGTCGGCACTCGTACCGCCGGTGTACAATGGCGGATGTTCGAGCAGCCAGATCAGTTCGCGCGCCCCATCATCGCGGATCGCCGATTGTAGCACCTCCATCCGCGCCACCGCTTGCGGATAAGGTGTCAGTCCTTCGGCAATTTCCCATTCAATATCGTTGTTGGATAACATGGGTGTTCTTTAGCAGGTAGCAAGCGGCTTGCCACCGCATATGTCTGCCACTACCGGGCATAAGCCAAGGGAAACAACATGCCTAAAAAGCTCGATTACCGCTTCGTTGGCGCAGATGTGCGTGATTTGCTTAAAGTTCATTCCGAGCCAATTATCGCCATTGCCGGTTTTTTCATCTTCATGGTGAATTGGCTATCGGCCAATCTTTTGCCGGAAATCGCTGTCGGTAATGTCGGCGACATCGCTGCAACGATTGCAGCCTTGAGAGAGTTTTTCGAAGCAAATTGGCAGGTTCTTTTGCCGACCATGTTGACGACGATGTATGGCGGGCTCGCTGTTTATGTACTACTCGTCGGGCAAAGCGTTAGGAAAGTTGGCGATGCACTGACGGGTGCCTTAGCACTATTCATTCCCTATTTCTTGGCCAGCGTTTTCGTCGGATGGGCGACATTTGCCGGGTTTGTGCTGCTGTTGTTACCGGGCCTTTATCTGTCCGGGCGACTGGCACTGTTGCCTGCGGTCATCGCAGGAGAGCCGGGGCTTGGCATTGCAGGATCAATCCGACGGTCTTGGGAAATCAGCCGTGATTGCGGATGGGCGATCCTGATTTTGATGCTGTTTGTCGCGATCTTTATGCGGCTTGTTTCGGGCGTATTGGGTTCAGTCGTCAGTCTGGTATCCCAATCAGTTGCCGGTGATGGCGGAATCCCGTTGCTTGAAACCGGGGTGGCCGCTGCCTTTGTCTCGATTGAGACAGTCGTTTTTGTCGTTTTGATTGTTGCCATCTATCGGCAACTCGCGCCGCAAACGGCTATTCAATAAGCGGAATTTGCGGCGCTGCCTGCCTTGGTATCAATCCCGATAATCTTGGGTCTGGGAAAGTTTCCAATTGGCGCTGGTAAGGCGCAAAGCCGGATTTGATGTAGAAGTTGAGCGCACCTGGACCGTCCAGCGTGCAGGTATGCACCCACATCCGCTCGATGCCGGGTTCGGCCCATCCAGCCTGAAGCGCCAATGCCATTAGCCATTTTCCATAACCTTTGCCTGCAAGCTCGGGCACCAGTCCGAAAAAGGCGATCTCGCATTGTCGGGCATCGCGGAAATCGAGCTCGAGAATACCGACTTCGATCCCGCGTCGGTCCAGCACTGCCCAGATTCGCACTTTGGGATCATGGATAATCGCAGAAAGAGCCGCATCGTCGATTTCAAGCCGCGAAAACCAAAGCCATGGCTCGCCAATACGACGGTATAGCGTGCGGTATTTTTCCGGCGTCGGCGCGTTCCAGCGCTCAAGCCGCAAATCTGACGCGGACATTGCGCGCAAGGCGGGGCGTGACTTCATTTCGAGCGAAGTTACAATTGCGCCGATTTCGCCTTGGGCAATTGGGCTAAATGTCATTGAAACTCAGTCCCAAGCCACTTCGGGAGGCAGGCTCATCAAAATCGCGTCGACATTGCCGCCGGTCTTCAAACCAAATGTCGTGCCACGATCGTAAACAAGATTGAACTCGGCATAAAGCCCGCGCCAACGCAATTGGGCCTGCTTTTCTTCAGCGGTGAACGGCTGATTCATCCGGCGGCGGACCAATTTGGGGAAAATGTCGAGAAACGCTTTGCCGACGTCGCGGGTCAAAGCGAAATTCTGCTCGAACAAGGCGTCGCTGGTGTTTTCCAAGTGATCATAAAAAATCCCGCCGACGCCGCGATGGACGTTGCGGTGTGGAATCCAGAAATACTCCTCAGCCCAAGCGCGATAGCGTTCATAGACTTCAGGTCCATAAGGTGCGCAGGCGGCGCGCAGACGGGCGTGGAAGTCAGCGGTATCCTCGTCATATGGTATGGGCGGATTAAGGTCGGCACCGCCACCAAACCAGCTTTTCGTCGTAACCAGATAGCGCGTATTCATATGCACCGCGGGGACGTGCGGGTTCGCCATATGCGCAACCAGACTGATGCCTGTGGCGAAGAAATTGGGGTCTTCCGCGGCACCGTGGATAGTTTTGGCAAATTCCGGATTGAAGGTGCCACCGACAGTCGAGACGTTGACGCCGACTTTTTCGAACACCTTTCCCTTCATGACTCCGCGCACCCCGCCACCACCGGGCGATCCGTCATGGTCGTTGCGGTCCCAGGGCGTATATTCGAACGACGCATCAGAGCCCGACTCGCGCTCGATTGCCTCAAACGCGGAGCAAATCTGGTCGCGCAAGGATTCAAACCAGTCGCGCGCGGACTGCTGGCGTGTATCAAGGGTAAGGGTCAAGCATCATCTCCCGGAAATTGTCCCGTCTGCCTTAAGGCTTCAGCCAAGGCGATGCCAGCCGATACCGAAATGTTCAAGGACCGAAATCCGGCGGCCATCGGAATATATACACGCGCATCTGCACGGTCATGAACTTCCGCCGGCGCACCGCTGCTTTCCGACCCCATCAGGATCACGTCGTCGGGCTGAAAGGCAAATCGGGATAACGGTGCAGATGCCTTGCTCGACATCAGTACGAGACGCGCCCCGTTTAGCGTATCGAGAAACGAAGCCCAGTCGGGATGACGCTCGATTTGTGCCTGCGCGGCATAGTCCATCCCCGCGCGCTTCAAGGCCTTGTCGGAGAAAGCAAAACCGCATGGCTCGATAATGTCGCATGGCACGGAAAAGCAGGCAGCAGTGCGTAGGACGGCTCCGACATTTCCGGCGATGTCTGGCTGGTAAAGGGCAATTCTCAACGATTCATTTCCTGTCGATTACTGGAAAAATAAACATCTCAAAAATATGACGATTTTACCACTATTAACATCTCGCCCGAGCCGCGTCCCATGCTGGCACAGGGCAAAAATCGGTGGAGCGGGTCGTATAACTTTCGTGTAATGCGACGCTTCGTAAGGTTTTCGGATACTCTGATTGCAAAGCGCGGCATGATTCACGAACATTTCAGTGAAACGATAAAGCCCGGTAAGCGGGTGAAGCAGGCGGTCCCTCACCGCCGGTTGATCGGAACACGCGAAATCCTTCTTGTCCTCATTGCGTTTGCCCTTCTGGCGGTCGTGCCGTCTGTGGCACAAATTTCACCGTTCAGCCGCACCAACGAGGCGCAGCCGGCGACAAGTTTGAAATGGGACGCAGAATATCCCGCCGAAAATTTTCCCGGGTCGGCATTCTACTATCTGGACCAGAACTATTCGATCCCGCCCGTTAAACTCGAAACGGGCCAAGGCGATATCGATGCGATATTGGGCGATTCACCGGTCGATGACATCACGGCATCAGCCGACTTTGTCGCAAGCGGTGCGGCGCGGCCGTTCGTAATGCGTGCCGGAACAGTCGAGCAGAGCCGCGCATTGAAATGCCTTACCGACGCGATTTACTACGAGGCGGCTAACGAACCCGATGCTGGCCAGCGCGCGGTCGCACAAGTAATTCTCAACCGGATGCGTCACCCGACCTATCCGAACAGCGTCTGTGGTGTGATCTACCAAGGCTCCGAGCGCGCCACCGGTTGCCAGTTTAGCTATAGCTGCGACGGTTCGATGGCGCGCATCCCGGCGCGTGCAGCATGGTTGCGTGCCCAGCGTGTCGCCTCGCAGGCGCTGGCTGGATCGGTCTACGCGCCGGTCGGCATGTCGACGCACTACCACGCGACTTATGTCTACCCTTACTGGGCCCCCAGCCTGAATTTTGTCGGCACTATCGGTGCACACCGTTTCTACAGCTGGAAGGGCAGCGCGGGACGGCAGTCGGCATTTTTCCGTAGCTATGCAGGCCGCGAACCTTTCCCCGGACCTAAGCCACGCGTCTGGACGCCAATGCCTGCCAACGATCTTGATCCGATCCAGTTGCAGAAACGCTATGAGAAGGAATTTGCCGCAGCTCGGTTGAAAGCGGAGGCTGAAGCGCGCGCGGCTGTTTCGATTACGCCCCCTTCGCCATATGTCGACATTGCGCCAGCGCGCCAGCGGACGGCGGCCAGTTACTCTGCCCCCGACTACTCGCGCGAAGCGCGTAAAGCAGGCGGTGATGCCGCCTATGGCGGCGAACGGCTGCCGCAAGCGACCAACATCAAACCAGAATATCAAACCAGCGGTAGCTGGAAAGTGCAGCCGACGGGCTAAACCATCTTGCCTAACTGCCGTACTATCAGACAGACCGGCTGGACGGCCATTTCTTGAGCGGCGCAAGCTGCGATACTGGTCCATCTGAAATGGCTGTCCACGCGGTCGGCAGAGGTTGGCGGATTACTCCGCTGCGCTCGAAGATGCCGGTTTCCGGACGCAGTCCCACATCCCTGCGTTCCGGGGACCGGCTTATCTTTATGTCCTGAACGATATGGTCGCGCGAAGACCGCCTTCGCTGCGGTTTTCCAATATCACATCGCCGCCATGGCTGCGTGCGATTGCGCGTGCAATAGTAAGACCAAGGCCGGATCCGCCCGTGGCGCGGTTGCGCGAGGCATCGGTGCGGGTGAATGGTTCGAATATGCCTTCCATTAACTCCTGGGGAATGCCCGGGCCATCATCGCAAATTTCGACTTTTGTCGTGGGCCCTGCTTGATGCACAGCGATGGAGGCCGTTTTGCCGTAAGTCACCGCATTACCAATCAGGTTGCGCAACGCCCGGCGCAAAAGCACAGGGCGAACTTGCGCTACGATACGGCCCTCAATCTCTGTAAAGGACGCTGCCGGAAATTCGCCCGCGATCGATTCTGCAAGCGCCCCGATATCCACCGATTGCAACGCCTCACCCGATTTGCCCAATCGGGCCAGCATCAAGATATCGTCTAATATGGTGACCATTTCGTCGATAGTTCCGACCATTTTTTCGCGGTCGGTATCGTCTTCGACCGACTCCACCCTTACGCGCAAAGCGGCCAACGGCGTTTTGAGATCGTGGCCGATAGCGCCTAGCATGACATCCTTTTCGCCCAGCAGGGTTGAAACGCGCGCTTGCATTAAATTGAAGGAATCAATGAGTTGGCGTACATCGGTCGGGCCTTCGCTTGGCATCGGTTCGACTTTTTCAGCAAGCCCAACGCGACGGACGCGTTCGGTGAGGGTACCGAGCGGTCTGGCAATTCGCCTGGCAACAAGCGCGAGCGGAATGAGCACGGCCACATAAAGCAGCAACGTCTGCAATATCAGGGCGACTAGCGAACCCGCCTCCGTTGGCCTGACCAATGCGGCCGCATTGAGCCACCGACCATCGCCAGTGCGCGCCGTCAACAGTACCGCGAAACGGGGCTGTTCGGGCCGGTTCTGCCGCATTTTCGACAACATGAAGCGCCGCATCAATGGCTCACGCAACTCTGTGGGCAGGAGTTTCACCGACCCGACATTTATTCTGACCTGTGACAGGCCAAGATTTGACGCGGATAGAAATTCGTTTGCACGGCCGGTCAGCTCGCCTTCAAAATCATAGCGGGCGATGACCAGCGGCCTTGCGGTGTAGTCGATGGTAACTGGCGGCCCCCTGCGGCGGCGCGGACCGTCCTTGATGACGCGTTCGGGCATTTCACCTTTGAACTCACCACCGCGCTCTTGCTGTCGCTCGATCTGGTTGGCTACGCGGGTTACCACCATTGTGGTCGCTTCGGTGACCGCGCGGCTGCGCGTACCTGCGAGTAGCAGCGCGGCATTAATCCCTTGCGCCAGCAGCAACGCCGACGCCGCCACGAGCAAGATCTGTCCGTACAGGCTTTTGGGAAAAATGCGGAACGGCCAAAACTTGGTCATATCCGCTTCACTTCAGTTGAGAAGCGATAGCCGCCACCCCAAATCGTTTTGATATGTTGCGGATCCTTTGCATCGACTTCAATCTTTCGACGCAGACGGCTAACCTGATTGTCGATGGCGCGGTCGAACGGACCGCCCTCCCGGCCTCGGGTCAGGTCGAGTAACTGATCGCGGGACAGCACCTGCCCGGCACGTCCAACGAGAACTTCGAGCATCCGGTGCTCCCCTGACGACAGTGGCACCAGCACGCCTTCGGGGTCGTGCAGGCTTTGTTCGCCGGTATTCAGTGTCCAGCCTGCGAAATGATAGCTTTCGCCCATCCGCTCTGGCTTGGGCGCGCCCGACGAGATGCGCCGTAACACCACCTTGACGCGTGCGACGAGTTCGCGCGGGGAAAATGGTTTGACGACATAGTCGTCTGCGCCGATTTCCAATCCGATAATGCGGTCGGTTTCTTCGGATTTCGCGGTGAGCAATATGACCGGTGGGCCATCTGTGGCCGAGATATGGCGGCACAGGCTAAGTCCGTCCTCGCCGGGCATCATGATATCCAGCAACACAAGGTCGATATCATAGGATAACAACGCGGAGCGTGCAGTGGCGGCATCGACAACATCGGTGACGCGAAAACCCTGCCGCTCAAGATACTTGCCCAGCGGATCACGGATCGATGCTTCGTCATCTACCAGCAAAAGGTGCGGGCGGGTTTTGTTCATGTCTGCTCTTCTGCAATTATTGCTTCACAAGCAAGAAAAAGGCCGGAGGAGAAGGGAGGGGAAACTCCTCCGGCCAGGTATGACACGGTCCAAAGGGGAGGGAAGACCGCGCCAGCAAAGCTCTTTTAGCCTGCGTGGGCAGGTGCGGCCTGGCGATCGCGCCATTTGCCGCGACCGGCCTTACGCTCGTCAGCCGATATTGTTCCATCGCTGTTCGTGTCTGCCTTGGCAAAGCGGGCTTCCGCTGCTGCACGGAATTCGGCCTGGCTAACTGCCTTGTCGCCATTGGTATCGGCCATCGCGAGCATCTTCATGCCGCCGCCGTGGCGACCACCATGACGGCCCATTTTACCGCCACGTTCGCCTTCTGGGCCACCGCGCCCCATCCGCTTTTCGCGGCGGTCTTCGCGCTTCTCGGCACGCGCTTCATGCGCGGCAATGAATTCGGCTTGACTCAGCGAGCCATTTTTGTCGGCGTCCATAGTGGCGAAGTGCTTGGCGACCATAGCCGCCTTGTCGGCTTCGTTGAGGGTACCGTCATTATTGGCATCCATATCTGCAAAGCGGGCGTCTGCGGCGGCAAGCATTTCTGCCTTGGTCACAACGCCATTGCCATCTGCATCAGGCTTTGCAGCGGGGGCTGCGTATAAGGCAGCGGAAGTGAGTGATACCGCTATAACCGCGCCAAAGATATGGGTCCTGTTCATTTTATCGTTCCTTGATCTTGCATTCCGGCGGGTTACCGGATGCACATCATATAGGAATAATATGTCGCAACGCTTTGTCAGCGCAAACGCTGCTTTGTCGCAAAGTGTATCAGTGGAGTTGGAGCGGGTAAGGGGAATCGAACCCCTCTAGCTAGCTTGGAAGGCTAGTGCATTACCACTATGCTATACCCGCGCTCTGTGTGGGGCCGCTATTGCCAGCAAGCGGGCCAATCGTCAATCGCTGCTGTGCAAAAGAAAAGGGCCGCAAAACGCGGCCCTCCCCGTAACAATTGCAGAAGCTATCAATGCTTCTTGTCGGCCCAGATCGCTTTGTACGACATCCAGGCCAGCATTGTGAAGATAAGCAAGAAGCCCAATGCTGCGAGGCCTGCGCTTTTGCGGTTTTCCATCTTCGGCTCGGCAGTCCATGCGAGGAAGGCAGAAACGTCCTTAGCCATCTGCGCCTGCGTTGCCTTTGTGCCATCATCATATGTGACCTGGTCATCGGCGCCAATTGGCTGCGCCATCGCAATGTTCAGGTTGGCAAACCAAGGGTTGAAGTTAAGTCCGGGAGGCGTCGCCGCGTCGGGAAACTCTTTCAGTAATTCCTTGCCTTCTTCATTCTTGTAACCGACCTGTTCGCGATAGCCTAACAGCAGTGAATAGACATAAGCAGGGCCGCCCTCGCGCGCTTTGGCAATCAGCGAGAGATCTGGCGGCAAGGCATTGTTGTTGGCGGCTCGCGCGGCAACTTCGTTAGCGAATGGCGAAGGGATCTTGTCCGCCGGAATTCCAGGACGCGATGCCGGCTCACCGGTTTCGGGATTGATTGACGGAACTTCGGTCGTCCAGCCCTTGGCGATCGCCTTCACTTCGTCTTCGCTGTAACCGAGCGCAGCGAAATCCCGGAATGCGACGAGTTTAAGGCTGTGGCAGGCCGAGCAGACCTCCTTGTAGACCTTCAGACCGCGTTGGAGCTGACCACGATCATATTTGCCAAAGGGGCCGTCGAAGGTGAACTTCTCCGCCAACGGCTCCTCGTAAAATTTACTCTCTACGGTTGCTGTCGCGGGTTCTTTGATTGCACCTACGATAGTGTCACCAAGGCCGAGAAGCAGCATTCCGCTGAAAAATATCCCGACCAAAAAAGCTATAAGACGAACCATGATTAAAGCTTTCCCTGTATTACGCCGTCGCTGCTGCGAGCGGCTTGCCGGTCACGGCTTCGGTGATCGAATTTGGCAGCGGAAGCGGCCGTTCGATACGCGAGATGATTGGTAGGATGATTAAGAAGTGAGCGAAATAGTATGCTGATGCAAACTGGCTTAGGATTACCCACTGAGTATAAGGCGGCTGCGCTCCGCAATATGTGAGAATCACGATGCTGGGGATAAGGCCGAACCAGAAGAATTTGCGGAACAATGGGCGATAATGCCCCGAACGAACAGGCGAGGTGTCCAGCCAAGGCAGAAAGAACAGCAACAGAATCGAGCCAAACATTGCAAGCACGCCCATCAGCTTGGCCGGGATGATTGTGATGCCCGTGAACGGAATGCCGAAGTCTACAGTGAACGCCTTCAGGATCGCATAGAAGGGCAAATAATACCATTCGGGCACGATATGCGCTGGCGTTGAAAGCGGGTTGGCCGGAATATAATTGTCCGGGTGGCCAAGCATGTTGGGCGCGAAGAACGTCACGGCCACGAAGAAGATCAGGAATACGCCAAGGCCAAAGCCGTCTTTTGCGGTGTAGTAAGGGTGAAATGGAACAGTATCCTGCTCGCCCTTAACGCTGACGCCGGTCGGGTTCGAGGAGCCCGGGATGTGCAGCGCCCACACGTGCAAGATGATAACGCCCGCAGTCACAAAAGGCAGCAAATAGTGTAGTGAGAAGAAGCGGTTGAGCGCGGCTTGGTCCGGTGCAAAACCACCAAGCAACCACTGACGTAACGGCTCACCGACCAGCGGAATTGCCGAGAAGAAGCCTGTGATAACTTGCGCACCCCAGAAGCTCATTTGGCCCCACGGCAATACGTAGCCCATGAAACCGGTTGCCATCATAAGCAGGAAAATCACAACACCCAGTAACCAGAGCATCTCGCGCGGCGCCTTATAGGAACCGTAAAAAAGCCCGCGGAACATGTGAATATAGACGACGATGAAAAAGAAGCTCGCCCCGTTCATATGGGCGTACCGGATAAACCAACCCGAGTTCACATCACGCATGATATGTTCGACCGAATTAAACGCGCCGTCGACGCTGGCATAATAATGCATCGCGAGCACGATACCCGTAACGATCTGAATGACCAGGCACACGCCAGCCAACACGCCGAAATTCCAGAAATAGTTCAGGTTGCGCGGCACGGGATAGCCCGCGCCAACAGCATTATAAACCAAACGCGGCAAGGGCAAACGCTCGTCTACCCATTTCGACACCGTGCCTTGCGGCGCATATTCTTTTGCCCAGGGAAAGCTCATCTTGCTCTAGCTCCTCAACCGATTTTCACGACTGTGTCGGAAAGAAATGTATATTCCGGAACCTGAAGGTTCAGCGGTGCCGGGCCCTTGCGGATACGGGCAGCGGTATCATAATGCGAGCCGTGGCAAGGACAGAAATAGCCTCCATATTCGCCCTTTACCTCACCTGAAGCAGCGCCAAGAGGTACGCAGCCCAAGTGTGTGCAGACGCCCAGCGTAATAAGCCAATTTTCCTTGCCCGGCTGCGTACGTTCGGCCAAAGTCTGCGGATCGCGCAGCGAACCTACGTCGACCTTGTTTGCCGCTTCAATTTCGGCGGGAACAAGGTTTCGGATGAAAATCGGTTGCTTGCGCCAGCTCGTCTTGATTGCCTGGCCTGGCTGGATTGCTGAAATGTCGACCTCGATCGATGCCAATGCAAGAACATCGGCGCTTGCGCTCATCTGGCTGACCAGCGGCACGACCACAGCCGCAGCGCCTACTCCGGCAAAGCTGACTGCTGCGATATGAATGAAGTCACGGCGATCGACGCTGCCCCCTTCATTGCCAATAGTTGCTGCTGTTTCCATAGGAACTCCATTCGATGCAGACTCTGCTTTAGCTGGCGCGGCCTTTACCGGCGTCTTGCGCGGAGCTTTTGCTGTGCCTGTCGCCTTTTTGACCGTAGCCATATGCTGCCCTTGTTTGCAATACGGGCAGAACACCCGCAAAACCGTCGAAACCCCTTTACGCGGCAGCGGAGAGGCGGTTCTGCACCTGTCGCCATCGCGATTCAGCGGCCTGATAGACGCCTTTGTGTATATTTGCCAACAGGGAATTTGGCGGTAATCTTGCTAATCCAAGGCATTCCGGTTGCAGGATAGTAAAGTGACAGAAAATTGCCGCTTTTGCTTGCCTGTGCTATAGCCTGTGTCCTAAAGGCCGCGACTTTGTGAACGAATATTGCTGGAGTGATGATGATGGCGACGAATTGGACGCCGGATAGCTGGAAAGACGCCAAGGGCATTCATATGCCACAATACCGGGATGCTGCTGCCCTGGCCGCAACCGAGGAAACACTGCGCAACTACCCACCGCTGGTTTTTGCCGGCGAAGCGCGTAACCTGACCGACGATTTGGCCAAGGTTGTCGAGGGCAAAGCGTTTCTGTTGCAAGGCGGCGATTGTGCCGAAAGCTTTGCCGAGTTCCATCCCAACAACATCCGCGATACATTCCGCGTACTTTTGCAAATGGCCGTCGTTCTGACGTTTTCCGGCAAGGTACCGGTGGTGAAACTTGGACGGATGGCAGGGCAATTCGCCAAGCCGCGCTCCACCCCGACGGAAACTATCGGCGGTGTCGAACTGCCAAGCTATTTCGGCGACATCATCAACGATATCGAGTTTGAAGCCGAGGGACGCGAACCCGATCCGGCGCGGATGGTGCGGGCCTACAGCCAAGCGGCATCGACACTCAACCTGCTGCGCGCGTTTTCGAACGGCGGCTATGCCAATTTGAAGCAGGTCCATGCGTGGACCCATGATTATATGGGCCGTTCGCCCTGGGCGCAGAAATATAAGGAGACGGCGGACCGCATAGGCGAGGCGCTGGACTTCATGGAAGCTTGCGGAATTACCCCCGAAACCGTGCCACAGATCAAGGGCACGAGTTTCTATACCAGCCATGAGGCGCTGCTTTTGCCTTACGAGCAGGCGATGACCCGGCAGGATAGCTTGACCGGGCGTTGGTACGATACTTCGGCGCATTTCTTATGGATTGGCGACCGCACTCGGTTCGAAGGTTCGGCGCATGTCGAATATCTGCGGGGAATTGGCAATCCAATCGGCATCAAATGTGGACCTAGTCTTGAACCGGACGTACTGCTCCGCATACTAGATACATTGAACCCGGGGCGCGAAGCGGGACGGATCACACTGATTTCTCGCTACGGTTATGACAAAATTGAGAGCGGCCTGCCGACTTTGGTGCGCGCGGTAATGCGCGAAGGGCATCCAGTCATCTGGTCGTGCGACCCGATGCACGGCAA
>JANLSY010000013.1:0-7052 GCA_031362665.1 Sphingomonadales bacterium | reverse complement strand
GTGCAGCCGCCGCATAGTTCTGGGCTGCAAGTAAGCCTGCTCCGATCATGCCGCCTCAAAAATCGCGGCGAGGCCTTGCCCGCCGCCGATGCACATTGTCTCCAGCCCGAACCGCCCGCTGCGCCGTGTTAATTCGCGGGTCAGATTAGCCAGAATGCGCCCGCCGGTTGCACCAATCGGGTGGCCGAGCGAAATTCCTGAGCCGTTGACGTTTAGCATTTCATGGCGGTTGTCATCGTCGCTCCAGCCCCAGCCTTTAAGCACCGCCAAGACCTGCGGCGCAAAAGCCTCGTTCAGCTCGACAAGGTCGATGTCATCCCAACCAAGGCCGTTGCGGGCGAACAGGCGTTCGGTGGCAGGAACCGGGCCAATCCCCATACGCGACGGATCGCAGCCTGCCGCCGCCCAGCTGTGGAACCATGCTATCGGTTCGAGGCCAAGCTCCTCCAACTTATCCTCCGCCACCACCAGACAGGCGGCAGCCGCGTCATTCTGCTGGCTGGCATTGCCTGCGGTAACAACGCCGCCTTCTAGCGGTCGTAGAGCGGCCAGCGTTTCTACCGTGGCATCCGACCGAAAGCCTTCGTCCATGGTAAACATGACGGGATCTCCGCGTTTCTGCGGGACAGGCACTGGTACGATCTCGTCATTGAACACGCCTCTTGCCCATGCGGCGGTAGCGCGGGCGTGGCTGCGCGCGGCGTAGGCGTCGCATGCCTCGCGGCTGATATTATAGTCTTTGGCGAGATTTTCGGCGGTCTCGATCATACCGCTGATCACGCCAAATCGCTCGACCGGTTGTGACATCACCCGCCCGCGCGTCAGCCGGTCGTGCAGCGTGACATTGCCGGCACGAACACCGCCGCGCAAATCGGTCGAATAATGCTCAACATTGGACATGCTCTCAACACCGCCTGCAACCACGACATCGGCAGCACCGGTCTGCACCATCATCGCTGCATCGATTACCGATTGCAGCCCAGACCCGCAGCGCCGGTCCAGCTGATATCCTGGCACCGAAATCGGCAGGCCAGCTGCAAGCGCCGACCAACGGGCGATGCAAGGTGCTTCGCCATTGCCATAGCCTTGCGCGAACACAACGTCGTCGATGCGCATGGGATCGATGCCGGTCCGCTCAACCAATCCGCGCAGGATAACCGCGCCCAATTCGCCCGCGTTTACTGAAGCAAGGCTACCCAAGAATTTGCCTACAGGCGTGCGGAGCGGTGAAACGATCGCGGCGCGGCGGAGTGTCATGCGTTGGTTTCCTTTCTATGTAGTCCGATTATTCCCCTGGTGTGGAGGTCGCCAATTAAAGCGGTCGTCAGTCCCAAGCGGTCGGCTAATATCTCTTCGCTATGTGCGCCGAGCAGGGGGGCGGGTAAAGGCGCGCCGCGTTCGATCTGCGGGATGTTGGCGATCGAGCCAGCCGCCGGATAGTCAAAACCGCTGGGGTTGTCCGTTCGACCAAACATCGGATTGTCGCCGACTAGAACGGGGTCATGCGCCGCATCGTACATAGTTTGATAGGGACCGTAGCAGCCGCCCACCGCGTCCAGCGCAACTTTTAATTCGCTATAACTCCATCCGGCAACTTTTGCCTCGACCAACGGAAACAGTAAATTGCGGTGTTGAAAGCGCACGCCTTCGTCGTGATCGAAACTGACCCCGCGCTCTGCCTCGATGGCCGCAATGTCGGTGGCGATGCCCAGTACCTTCACCAGCCCTGTCCATTGGCGCGACGTGATCGCCATCAGCATCAGCCGCGTTCCGTCGCTTGTGACGAAATCGCGGCCAAAGGCACCGTAGACGCTATTGCCGAGCCGCTCGCGGTTTGCGCCGGTGTACAGCATCTCGGCAATTCCTCCGAGATTGGAGACCGTTCCAATTGCGACATCGGAAAGCGGAATGCGCACCTCTTGGCCTTCGCCCGTTGCCGTCCGGTGATGCAGAGCCGCCATCATTGCAAATGCCGCATATGCCCCGGTGATCAAATCCCATGCAGGGAGGACGTGATTGACTGGCTCCGGCCCAGCGCCGGTCAGGTCGGGATAGCCGACCGCTGCGTTCACTGTGTAGTCCAATGCCGGGCTGCCATCGGCCATGCCCATGACGCGGACGGTGATTAGGTCGGCGCGGGCCGATCTTAGCTGCTCGTGGTTTAGAAACCCGTCGGCCGGAAAGTTGGTGACAAACTGCCCTGTATTCCGAACCAGTTCCTGCAACAATTCGCGGCCTTCGGGCGAACCCAAATTCAGCGCCACGGACTTTTTGGCGCGGTTCAGATTTTCCCAATAGAAGCTTCTGCCCTCATCAGTTTTGGGCCAGCGATTAAAATCAGGACCGCCACCTATCTGGTCAACGCGGATGACCTCAGCGCCCATTTGCGCGAGATATAACCCCGCACTGGGCGACGCGACGAACGACGACGCCTCGATGACGGATAGGCCATGGAGTAAGTGGTACATTCAGTTTGCTATCTTCACCAAACCGCCCCGTCGCTGGCAAATTCGCGAAGCATATGTTTTGCAATCTGCAACTGCATGATCTGCGTTGTTCCCTCGTAAATCCGCAAGATCCGTGCATCGCGGAAGAAACGTTCGGCCTCATATTCAGCCAGATAACCCGCGCCCCCGTAAATCTGCACACAGCGGTCCGCAACGCGCCCACAGGTTTCGGTGGCGAACATCTTACAGGCCGCGGCTTTGCGCACGATATTCTCACCCCGGTCAGCGCGCGCGCACGCGTCGGCGATCATACATTCGGCAGCATAGAGCTCGGCATCGCTGTCGGCGAGCATTGCCTGGATCAATTGGAAATTGGCAATCGGTTCGCCAAAAGCCTTGCGCTCGGTGGCGTATCGCACAGCGGTATCGAGAATGCGGCGGCCCATTCCCACGCCCATCGCTCCAACCGACAGCCTGCCATTGTCGAGGCTCTGCATCGCGATCTGGAAACCTTTGCCCTCCTGACCGCCAACCAAAGCGTCGCCATCGATATGGACGTCTTCCATAATCACGTCGGCGATATGGGCACCTGCTTGGCCCATCTTCTTGTCAGGGCTGCCTATGCTAATGCCGGGCGTGTCCATATTGACGATGAAAGCGCTGACATGCGCATTTTTGGCCAAGGCTTCACGCGACGTGCGCGCCATAATCAGTCCGACTTTGGCATGCGGGCTGTTGGTGATGTAGCGCTTGGTACCATTCAGCACATAGCCATTGCCGCTGCGTGTCGCCATCGTTTGCATCGCGGCGGAGTCCGACCCGCTGCCTGGCTCGGTCAGGCCGAAACAGGCGATTTCGCCTGACGCAATCCGCGGCAACCAGTGCGCTTTTTGCTCGGGTGTTCCGAATTTGCGGATCGCGCTGCCGGTCATTCCAACATTGATGGACATCGTCGACCTATAAGCGGGGGCGGCATAGGAAAGTTGCTTTACGGTCTCGATATACTGGCTGATATTCATGCCCGCGCCGCCATATTCTTCGGGTATCGTGATGCCAAACAGCCCCATTTCACGCATCTCGTTCAAGATATCGTCGGGTATCCGGTCATTAGCTATCACATCGGCTTCAGCAGGGATCAGTCGTTCACGCACATAGCGCTTCAACTGGTCGATGAATTGGTCAAAAACTTCCGGGTCCATGGCAGACATGTGAAATGCTATCCTTCGTCAGATCGGGTCCCAGGCGAAGACGTCGCCCTAGCGTTTGTTCGGATAGAAGCTGGGGCGGAACGCAGGGAGCATTTCCGCCGCCAACGACCCGCCGTCAACCCATCCGATTTGTGGATAGTGCGGATGGGGCGAGGCTTTGAAAAGAGAAAAATCTCGTTTTTGCGAAAGCAGAAAATCTGGTTGGTGACTTCGGCAGAAGCATCGGATACCAAAAACGCGACGAAAGGTGCAATCTTGTCTGCGCTCAATTCCTGCAGCCCCGGCATATCCTTGCAGGCAGTGTCTCGTTCAACCCATGCTATGCTCTATGCATTACTGAACTTGCTGCCGCTTATGGGCTTGGCTAATGCTTCTGTATCGGCGGTGAAGTCAATGCCGAAGAACAGCAACACCACGTAATCCTGGGTGCACGCGTCTCGCTTTCGGCTGCGTTCTAGGAGCTATCAGTCGGTAGTTTCTTCGTCCGGGTCGCACTTACGGAAGACAGAACTGCCGACTGCCGGAAACCTTTTTAGCCGCGCCGAAGGCCATCTACGCTCCCCGTTCGAATCATCATATTGTATTCCGCCGCGTATCCAATCGCTATTTAGATTGTTGTAATGACAACAATTGGGCCGGGAGCCGACTGTCCGCTCTGGAGTGGAAGGACCGAGAAAGAGGACCTTGAGGCTCCTCAGCGGGGAGCGGCTGCTTGCGATCCACTCGGGGCGATCGAGCAAGTTAGAATTCAATGGTCGCTTTGCGCTATCCGGTCGTTTCAATCGGGCAGTGCGCGCGGGTCCCCCGCCACCAGCCGGCCGTGCTCGCACCATGCTGCCAGTGACGAACTAAATTCAGCCTTCGCTTTAGCCTCGTAACGGGCGAGGTCTTCGGGACGGCAGATCCCCTCCCAGCGGCGGTTGGTACCCTTGTTGATGAAGGTTTTGCCGCCGCCCTTCCAGACGCCACCTGCTTGCGGCATCAATTGCTCGGCGGCGCCTTTCATCGCCTCGAAGCCCGCCGCCTCGACGAACCCGGGCCAGAGATCCTCGGCGATTTCGATACCGAGGAATTCGGCGATCCGCCGCATCTCGCCCTCAAGGTCGGCTTTCATGTCGTTGTAGTGTAGCAGCAGCACGTTTGGATCGTGTCGCGCGGCCCAGAAGCTGTTCTCCATCACGAAATAGCCCGCGCCCAGATCGCCTTGGTTGTCCTCGGGCCCGTCGACCCACCTGGCGAAATGCGCCACCGGGTCCTGCGGCGAGAAGTCGTAGCTGTCTCCGTCACCGAACTTCGGGTCGGAATTGCTGAGCTCGATCCAGCGCGCGATCGACTCGGGCGTGTAGTTCGACTTGTGGTTGAAGAAGCTCATCGCCGCGTCGCGCCCGTCACGGGCGACATGGATGTACTTGACGCCCTCGTAATGCGGCAGCGCATCAAACGGTAGGTGCGACTTGAGAAAGCGTCGGTGCGTCTGGCTCTCGGCCAGTCCGTGCATGGCGCCGAGAGGCGGCATCCGGAAGTCAGGCCAGGGCGAACTGTCCTGCACCGGGAAAGGTGCCGCACTGCCGAACACCATCATGCCCACGATCCGCTGCGTCCAAGTGGTGCCACACTTGGGGTAGGTCGAAATAAGGATGTCATCAGGACGCATCGCAAAATCGTCCCAGAACGTGCTGTCGAAGGCCCGATTGCGGACGTGGCGCGTGGCAGGCCGGATCAGGCGCGGCGCGGCGCTCACTGCTAAATCCGATCGATGGGGTTTGGCATTAGTCTTCCTTTCCCAGAGGCAGGGGCTGACCAGATGTGGACGAAGCTAAAACAGCGGGCCGGGAAAGTCCATCGTGATCGACTGGCTGACAATGTCCGGTTTCCACAACATTCAAGACCTACAGACAACAATTTCCCGCTGTCGTTACCTGCCGCTTGTTCATAGGCTGAACAAAGGTCAGCTTTCCAGAAATCTTCATCCAAAGCAGACTTTCCGGATACGACCCAATTCCAGACATTGAATTCATCGGTCGCAGCAAATGAACGGATGGAAGCCTTCATGAAGCGAGAATTCGCCTCCCAACGTCCAAAATGTTTGCGTTTGCTGTCGATCTCCCAAGCTCCGTCCGACGATTTCTGGAAGAAATTATCCCTCGATGGGGACTAAGTTTCCTCCTCCGCGTTTACTCCGCAAGTCACGCATCGACGCGAAGCCGAGTTGAAGCTTGGCACGATGGAGAACGCGCTGCATGATGGCAATCGCAAATGAGGCAGACGTTTA
The DNA here is from genome assembly GCA_031362665.1 of Sphingomonadales bacterium. Lineage (GTDB taxonomy): Bacteria > Pseudomonadota > Alphaproteobacteria > Sphingomonadales > Sphingomonadaceae > Sphingorhabdus_B. The sequence continues at coordinate 1,125 of JANLSY010000013.1, read as the reverse complement.
TGAAAAAGGAAATCGAACTGAAGCTAGAAATGACAGGCGAAGCCGCCGATCAGATCGAAGCTTCCGGGTTGCTGGCGGGCAATCCCAAAATCACGCAGCAAAAATCGATCTACTTCGACACACCCGATGGAAAGCTACGGAAAGCAGGCCTTTCGCTGCGCATTCGCCAGTCGGACGGCAAGCGCATCCAGACCGTCAAGGCGGATCGAGGTAGCGCGGCCGGTTTGTTCGCGCGGTCCGAATGGGAGCAATCCGTCAACGACGACGTGCCCATCCTTGACGACATTGCGCTGATCCGCGCGCTACTCGGCGATGCAACCGATGCCATTATATCCGTTTTCGAGGTCAGGGTCGACCGGTACACCTGGCTCATGAATGAAAGCGGCACATCGATCGAATTGGTACTGGACCGTGGCGAGGCCGTCGTCTGCGAGCGTCGGTCCTCGATTTGCGAGATCGAACTCGAGTTAAAGAGCGGCGCCCCTGCCGCGCTGTTTGCGCTCGCGCGCAGAATCGATGCGGCTGCGCCCGCGCGACTTGGCGTGCTCACCAAAGCAGAACGGGGCAATAGACTGACCAGGCCCCTTGAGACAGTGGCCAAGGCGGAGCCGGTAGAGCTCGCCAATCACATCTCGACGGAGGAGGCGTTTCGAACTGTTGTGAACTCCTGCGTCCGGCATTTCCGCCTCAATGAAGCGATATTTCTTGCGGACCGCAACGCGGCTGCACTCCATCAGTCTCGGGTCGCGATACGAAGGTTGCGATCGGCCTTTTCTATTTTCAAGCCGATGATTGGCAATGCAGGAGCGGATCTGCGTGAAGGGTTTCGCTGGCTAGCTTCGGAACTTGGCGACGCGCGGAATCTGGATGTGCTGTTCGAGCGCACTGGGTCCGGGCAGTTACGCGATCGGATCGTCGTAGCGCGCGAAATCGCTTACGACCGCGTATCCGAGGTGCTCTCTTCGCCGCGGGTGCGCCTGCTCATGCTCGACTTCGCCGAGTGGGCGGCAGGCGACACTTGGGCAGGCTCGTTTGTTGGCGATGCTGGCCGCGATCAGTCTGCCCGCAAATTCGCGATCAAGGCGCTCAATCGTTTTCGCCGAAAGGTGAAAAAGGATGGGCGCG
>JANLSY010000387.1:0-3667 GCA_031362665.1 Sphingomonadales bacterium | reverse complement strand
GATGTTGCGCCTATCGCCGCAGTTTGCGATCTTGCCGACAAATACAACGCGCTGACCTATTGTGACGAAGTCCACGCCGTCGGCATGTATGGCGAGCGCGGCGGCGGCATTACCGAGCGCGACGGTGTGGCCGACCGCGTGACCATCATTGAGGGTACGCTAGGCAAAGCATTTGGCGTCATGGGCGGCTATATCGCTGCCGATCAGCGCATTGTCGACGTCATCCGCTCTTATGCGCCCGGATTTATATTTACGACATCACTGTCGCCGGTGCTCGTCGCTGGCGTCCTCGCTTCGGTAAAGCATCTCAAATCATCAAGCGAAGAGCGTGATGCGCAGCAGGCACATGCCGCGATGCTCAAGAATTTAATGGCCGATGCCGGTTTGCCTGTGATGCACAGCGAGACGCATATCGTGCCGTTGATGGTCGGCGACCCGATCAAAGCCAAGAAGATAAGCGACATCCTGCTCGCCGAATATGGCGTTTATGTTCAGCCCATCAACTATCCGACTGTTCCGCGCGGTACCGAACGTCTTCGCTTTACGCCCGGTCCGCATCATGACGAGGCAATGATGCGCGAGTTGACCGCTGCTTTGACGGAAATCTGGGAACGGATGGAAATGCGCGTTGCTCAGGCTGCCTAAGCCGGTCACACCTCGGCGATCATCTTCGTAAACATCGCAGCGTCGACGTTTCCGCCAGAGAGCGTCACAGCAGTTACTCCTTTTGGCTGCACCTTGCCGGCCAGAACGGCGGCCAACGCAACAGCTCCGCCGGGTTCGACAACCAGATGCAGTCTTTCGAACACGAGTCGCATCGCTGCGGCTACTTCCCGGGTGGAGACGGCAACGCCCTTGGACACGCGCTGGCGCAAAACTTCGAAATTGATCTGATAGGTTCGCGGTGTTTGCAAAGCGTCGCACGTCGTAGGATAAGTCAGATCATTTACCGGTAATATTTCGCCAGCCTCAAGCGATCGGATGATATCGTCCCATCCTTCGGGTTCGACGATGACGATTTCCGCATCCGTGCAGGCGAGCGACAGGCCAGACGCCAGTCCGCCGCCGCCACAGCATGAAACGATTTGGTCGGGTCCCCCCAGGCTATGTTCTGCAAGCTGTGAGGCTATCTCGATCCCGGTGCTGCCCTGCCCCTCGATCACCCAAGGATCGCCGAAAGCGTGGACCAACGTGGCTCCACTCTGCGCCACTAGTTCGGCCGCGATGGCGTCGCGTGATTCTGTTGCCCGGTCGTAGAGGACGATGTCGGCCCCCAAGGCGCGCGTAGCGTCCAATTTCATTTGCGGTGCGTTGGAGGGCATGACGATGGTTGCGGCTATCCCGAGCCGTCGGGCACTCCACGCCACGCCTTGCGCATGATTGCCACTGGACACGCCTACAACGCCGCGCGCGCGTTGGTCATCGGTCATGTCGCTCAACCGGTGCCACGCGCCGCGAATCTTGAACGAGCCGATTGGTTGAAGCATTTCGGCCTTGCACCAGATGGTGACGCCATCGACCTCGAGCGGCAGCAATGGCGTCTTGGGCAATATCGCGGCAACCTTGTCCATTGCGCGCAACACGCCCTCGCGTGTTGGCTTGCGTGTCGGAGAGAGCAATTCTTGTCCTGTCATAAAAGACCCTTATATGCGTGCGCTAACGAATCCCTGATAAAAGGAACGGGCAGATGAGCAAGGTTTTGGTAATCGGCGCAGGCGGCGTGGGTTCGGTCGCGGTGCACAAGATGGCGATGAACGCCGATATCTTCAGCCATATCAGCCTTGCTAGCCGCACCAAATCGAAATGCGACGCGATTGCCGCATCGGTTAAGGAGCGCCCAGGCGTCGATATCGACACTTATGGTCTCGATGCCGATGATGTCGTCGCGACCACTGCGTTGCTGAATCAGATCAAACCAACGCTCGTCGTCAATCTCGCTTTGCCTTATCAAGATCTCAACATCATGGATGCCTGCCTTGCAGCTGGCGTGCATTATATGGACACCGCGAATTACGAACCGCTCGATGTCGCCAAGTTCGAATATCACTGGCAGTGGGCCTATCAGGACCGTTTCAAGGACGCCGGCCTGACCGCGTTGCTTGGATCGGGCTTTGACCCCGGCGTGACCAGCGTTTTCACCACATATCTCAAGAAACATCATTTCGACCGAATCGATACGCTCGACATTCTCGACTGTAACGGCGGCGATCATGGGCAGGCTTTTGCCACCAACTTCAACCCAGAAATCAATATTCGCGAAGTGACTGCAGTCGCGCGGCATTGGGAAAATGGCGACTGGGTCGAAACCCCGCCGATGTCGGTCAAGCAGCAGTTCGACTTTGAGGCGGTCGGCCCGAAGAACATGTACCTGATGTATCATGAGGAAATCGAAAGCCTCAAAACGCATTTGCCCGAAATCAAGCGAATCCGTTTCTGGATGACCTTTGGCGACGCCTATATCACGCACCTGAACGTGCTGCAGGCGGTTGGCATGACGCGGATTGATCCGGTCATGTATGAAGGCAAGGAAATCATTCCGCTTCAGTTCCTAAAGGCCGTGCTGCCCGAACCTGCGAGCCTTGGCCCAACCACCAAGGGCAAAACCAACATCGGTTGCATTGCAACCGGCCTTGGCAAGGATGGCGTTGAAAAGACGCTCTACATCTACAACATCTGCGACCATGAAGACGCCTATGCGGAGACTGGCAATCAGGCGGTAAGCTACACGACAGGCGTGCCCGCAATGATAGGCGCGGCTATGGTGGTGAAAGGCCTGTGGCGCGGTCCCGGCGTGTTCAACATGGAACAGTTCAACCCCGATCCCTTCATGGACATGCTGAACGCACATGGCCTGCCTTGGCAGGTGAAGGAACTGGACGGGCCTTTGGCGTTCTGATGGAGACCAGAGCAGGCGATCCCGGCGCGTTTGCGCAATTTGATTTGAACCGCGTTCCCTCGCCTGCCTTTGTGGTGGATGAGGTTGCTATCCGGCGCAACCTTTCAATCCTCGCTGACGTCAAGGCGCGCTCGGGTGCGAAAGTACTTTGCGCGATGAAGGCGTTTTCGATGTGGAGCCTTGCGCCGGTCATTGGCGAATATCTGGACGGCGTGTGCAGTTCGGGCCTGTGGGAATCGCGTCTGGCGCGCGACTATTACAAAGGCGAAATTGCGACCTATTGCGCCGGTTACAAAGAGGCGGACATCGCGGAAATTGTCGCTATTTCCGATCATATCATTTTCAACAGCCCGAACCAGCATTGCCGTTTCGCATCTTTCCTGAACGACAGCGTTGATGTCGGCTTGCGTATCAATCCCGAGCATGCCGAGGGCGAGGTTGCCAAATACGATCCTTGTTCGCCCGGGTCGCGGTTAGGTTTTCCTGTCAGCCAATTGCTGCCTGAGTATTTGGAAGGCGTGTCCGGCCTCCACTTTCACACATTGTGCGAACAGGATTTTGCTCCTCTCAAGCGCACATGGAAATCGCTCAAGCCCAAAATCGCACCCTATTTCGGTCAGCTCAAATGGCTCAACTTCGGCGGCGGCCATCACATCACCCGCGCCGATTATCAACGCGATGAGCTAGTCGAGTTCATCAAATCTGTCCGCGCTGAAACCGGCCTCGAAATCTACCTCGAACCCGGTGAAGCCATCGCGCTCGACGCAGGCA
>JANLSY010000385.1:0-11661 GCA_031362665.1 Sphingomonadales bacterium | reverse complement strand
CCGTGTACTCGGCTTCAATTACGACACCGGCGAACGGTATCTTTCGGTGCCCGACTTCCTACCTGTCGAATAGAGAAAAGTACCGGGAATGGCGATCCCCCGGCACTTTCCATGCCCCGGACTGTATCGGGTTAGCCCCTCGTAGGCTTTGCGTCGGGCGTGACGTCGTCGATCGAAAGCGATGCAAGCGCGGTTATGAGCGAGAGTGCAACCCTCTTGTTAGGTTTTGACATTGAATTCTCCTGTGAGCCAACCCGCTGCCTGAAAACACGTTCTCCTGTTTTGACCAGCAACGCCACCCGCTTGCGAAGGCGTGAAAGTTGCAACGGCTGAAAGGAAAATGCTTTTCGCATCACCGCTCAATAAGAGCGTTATGCGGCGTTACGGGCACCCTGAATACCGCCAAGGAAGCTGCGGATAGACTGATCGAGCGAGCCAACGGTGTTGGAAACCGATTTGCTTGCTGACAACATCTCGGAGGACTTCAGAATGGCTGCCGATGCCGATATATCCGCGCTATTGATGCTGGATACCATGATGGAGAGTTCTGCAGTTGCCGTTGCGATTTTCTCGTTGACCTGAATTATCGCGGTCGCCTGATCATCCATACCGCCGGCCACTAAATTCGACTGTTCAGCCAGCGTGTTGACGACGTTCAACACCTCACCGAATGCATCAGTGACCGCGCTATTGGCGCTTTCCATAGTTCGGATTTGCGAGGAAATCTCTTGCGCGGCTTCGCGTGTCGAGCGCGCAAGCGCTTTCACTTCTTCTGCCACCACCATGAAACCCCGCCCCGCTTCTCCCACGCGAACCGCCTCAATTGACGCATTTAGCGCAAGCATGTTGGTCTTGTGAGCAACCTTAGCAATCAGATCCAGCATAGAGCTGGCCTTTCCGGTTGCCGTCTCGAAGTCGGACATACGCGCCTTGGCAACATCGACACGTGTCACGGCATCACGCGCCATCTCCTTGGCCTCACCAAGCGAGCGGGTATAGCCTTGTAACTGGGCGGCTACGGCTTGAACCTCCGGTGCCACTGCTTCGACCGAGCGACGGATTTCATTGGCGGCAACCGCGGCAGCGGATGCTTCGCGCTGTACCCCACTGGCACTGGTCGCCATTAACGATGCTTCACGATCCATCTGCTCGGCAGCTGCACGCGAACCCAGCAGCAGGCTGGACATTTGATGTTCCATTTGCGCAGCAAGCTTGCCAACGGCCTCGCGCTCCAGTTCTTGCGCCTGTGACTGCTGTTGCAATGCCTGTGTCAACAGTTCGCCGTTCTCCCGCTTGACCCGATCAACGGTTTCTTCCAGTTCGGCACGGGCGCGTCTCCGCTCCGCGTCGACCTCGCCACTCATATCGACAAAATTCTGCAAAGCTCCGGCGATGACGCCGATGTCATTCTTATATTCGGTTCCGGGAACGTCCGATGTGTAATCGCCAAGCGACATAAGGTCGAGCCGCTGGCTGATCTGGCGCAATCCGCTGGTAATCGCAGCAATCACCAGCCCTGCAAGAATAATGGCAGTTAACAGGACCAATCCGCAAACCGCCAATGCAGAATAGATTTCATTGCTAACGCGGTCTATCCGGCTTTCAACCGAACGATCGAGTGCATCGGCCGCGGTGTTCCAGCTCATCCGATTGGCGTCCACTAATACCCAATAGCTGCTCCACAAATCCTCCGACGCGACAAACTTGTTTGCCGCTGTCACGGTCGCGTTGATCGAACCCAAAAAGTTGCTGCGCGCAAGTGTGCCGTCGGCATTGCCCTTAATCGCGCTCAACGCCGATGATTGCAGATCACGCGCTGCATCGCTTAGCCGGTGGCGTGATATCTGCACCACTGGATTACGCGGGTCATTCGTCATCTGCCGTACATCTCGCAACTCACGTGCTGCGCGCGCCAGCCGACGTGATTTCAGGACTACAATGTCCATCAGGTAATAGCTTTCAAGTTCTGGATCGAGGATCAATCCTGACTGATCGCCAATGCGGGTTACCAGCGCATCATATGTCGATCGCGGGTCGGCAGCATAGCCGTCAGCCAGCATCTGCAATTTACCCAGTACAGCGTCAAACTGCCTCTCGGTGCCCGATTCTTTGGCGTAAACATAAAATCTTTTTGCCCGGTTCAATTTATTCCAGGCCGCTGAGGCCTTGCTTTTTATCGCCGCAGGTTCGACCGGCGGGCTGATGATAAAATGCCCCACCGGCTCCAGCTGGCGCAGCAGCTTAACGCCGTGCAGTTCTTGCCGTGCAATTTCGATACTGTTTCGGCTTGCGCTGACAAAATAATATCCCATCACCAAAGCAGGGATCAGCCCAAACAGCAAAATCAGCGAGAGCGTGAAGCCGATGGGCGCACCGACGAGGCGGACGCGAATTTGGTGAAGGCCAGTTTTCTCCATTACTGGATCTGGTAAAACTTTGAATTTAAGATATGGTAAAGAGTGATTTAACCTTCTTTAATATATTCAAGCAACCGCGAACATCTCCGGTTCCAGCGCCATGATAGCCTCGCTGCCCGCCTCGATCTTCCGGCGCAACGCACCGCAATCGGGCATGAACCGCTCGGCAAAATAGCGCGCTGTCACCAGCTTGGTTTCGTAAAACGCAGCGTTGCCTGTGCCCGCGTCCAACGCCCGCTGCGCCGCCTCGGCCATCCGTAACCATTGCAGGCCGAGCGCAACAATGCCCATGATATGCATATAATGATGCGCGCCCGCACCAACATTGTTCGGGTTTGCCATGCCGTTCTGCATGAACCACATGGTCGCGGCTTTCAGTTCACTATTGGCTTTTTCCAGACGCCCTGCCAGATCAGTCAGAGGTCCGGTCTTCGCCGACGCACATTCCTCGTCAATAACCTTGAAAAACGCCTGAACTGCACGCCCGCCATTTTGCGCAAGCTTGCGGCCGACAAGGTCCATCGCCTGCACGCCGTTGGTACCCTCGTAAATCATCGCAATCCGCGCATCGCGGACATATTGCTCCATACCCCATTCGCCGATGTAGCCGTGCCCGCCATAAACCTGCTGAGCGTTGGTCGCGACCTCATAGCCCTTGTCGGTGCCATAGCCCTTGATGACCGGCGTCAACAACGAGAGCAGGTCGTCGGCCATTTGCCGCTCTTCCTCGGTCTGCGCGTGATGCAGCAAATCGGCTTGCAAAGCACCCCACAGGCACAAAGCGCGCATCCCCTCGGTGAATGCCTTAGAATCCATCAGCATACGACGTACGTCGGGGTGAACAAACAACGTGTCGGCCTTCTGGTCGAGATCCTGCGGTCCAGTCAGCGCCCGGCCCTGACGGCGGTCGTGCGCATAATGAACCGCATTCTGGTAAGCGACCTCGGCGATGCCTAGCCCCTGCTGGCCAACACCCAATCGCGCAATATTCATCATGATGAACATCGCGGCGAGGCCCTTATTCTCCTCGCCCACCAGATATCCAGTCGCGCCGTCATAATTCATCACACAGGTCGAGTTGCCATGGATGCCCATTTTGTGTTCAATAGAGCCGCAGGAAACGGCATTACGCTCACCCAACGATCCATCGTCGTTGACCAAAAACTTCGGCACGATGAACAGCGAAATACCCTTTACATTGTCGGGTGCATCGGGCGTTTTCGCCAGCACCAGATGGATGATATTCTCGGTCAGGTCATGCTCGCCGGACGAGATGAAAATCTTCATACCCGTCAAGTCGTAAGAACTATCGCTGTTCGGAACTGCCTTGGTGCGGATAAGCCCCAGATCGGTGCCGCAATGCGGTTCGGTCAGGTTCATCGTGCCGCCCCATTTGCCCGAAATCATGTTCGGCGCGTACTTTGCTTTCAACTCGTCGCTGCCCTTGACGAGGATCGCGGACACAGCGCCGTGAGTAAGCCCGGGATACATCGCGAATGCCATATTCGAACTCGCCATATATTCTTCGAACGCCATTGAGACGATGTGCGGCATCCCCTGCCCACCAAATTCCTCGGGTGCCGACAATGTGCCCCAGCCCGCATCGCAATATTGCGCATACGCTTCCTTGAAGCCATCAGGCGTAGTCACGCTACCATCCACGTGCCGCGTGCAGCCTTGCAAATCGCCAATCTGGTTGAGCGGAAACAACACGCCCTCGACAAATTTCGCACCCTCGCCAAGAATCGCCTCGATCATGTCGGCGCTGGCATTTTCGAAACCGGGCAGATTGGCAAAACGTTCGATGCCCAACACTTCATTGATGACAAACTGGGTATCGCGAACGGGGGCTTGATAACTGGGCATGATATGTCCTTCGACGGGTAGGTGTATTCGGTTTCAGGCAGCGGCCGATTTTTCGGAAAGCTCGACCTTTTCGACCGTCGCGACAAAGTCGGTCAGTTCCTTGATCGCGCTTTCAATATCATCGCGCTGCGCTTTCAACAGGTCGATACGGTCACGGCATTTCTCGATGGTGACGCGCCGCTGGATATTGCGCCCATCGTTCAGGTCATACAGGTCAATCATCTCGCGAATTTCGGCAAGGCTAAAGCCCACACGCTTGGCACGCAATATCCACGCCAACCGCGCGCGGTCACGCTTTGAATAAATTCGAGCAAGTCCCATTCGCTCCGGCGAAATCAAACCCTGATCTTCATAGAAACGCAGCGCGCGAGCGGTAACATCAAATTCGTTCGACAAATCGGAAATGGTGAAGGATTCGCGGTTAAACGCATCGGGCGTATCGATGGTGGCATCCGCCCGACCTTCACTGCGCGTAATAATGTCCATAATGACGCCTTCCCTCTTCGTTGCACTAACGTCACTACTTTACGTTAGCGTAAACGTCAATCGGGGATTTTGCCTAAGTGATCTAGCCTCACATTATTATAGGCTTCGGCGGCGACGCTGGAGGAATTACCATCGGATCGACAGTGGGCGTTGGCGCCGGCACGACAGGCGGTTCGATAACCGGAACCGGTTTCGGCTCTGGACGCTTTGCGGGCGTTGCCGTGTCCTTCAACACCACCACTTCCTGCCCCATCTGCGTCGCCTCGTACAACGATTTGGCGAAGGCGCGCGGGAGGCGAATGCAGCCATGCGAAGCTGGGTATCCCGGCAGTTGCCCAGCGTGCATTGCAATACCGTCCCATGTCAGCCGCTGCATGAACGGCATCGGCGCATTACTGTACAGGTTGGATTTGTGGTCGATATTCTTCTGCAGGATATTGAAAACACCCGTCGGCGTTTCCTTCCCCTTTTTGCCCGACGAAATCGTACTAAACCCAAGCAACTTGTCGTTCTGGAACACATAGATCCGCTGGATGTCGAGCACGACGACAATTTTCATCGGCCCTTCGTAAACATCACGCGGCTCCCATACGAACTGGCCGGGTTTAAGCGAATCTGGCGGGCCATTTTTCTTGGCTGTTTTGGGCGCGGGTGTCGGAGCTGGCAGAGGCGCGGGTGTTGGCACCGGCGGCGGCGTTACCGCTGGACCGTTCAGCGGCGGCTCCGGAACAAGAACTGGCGGGCTAACTGGTTGCGGCGTCGTTGACTGAACAGGTACCGGCGACACGGCCTGCGCCATCACCGGCGCAGCGATCGCCAGCATGATAGCAGTCTGCAAAATGCGAATGCTCGCACGAAACTTCATGGAAAATGCCCCTGAAAAAATTTCAATGCCAAGTGCGACCGGCGTTTATCCAGTTTCATATAGCAAGCATCTCAATCGGTTTCGACTGGATTTTGTGCCTGATGGCTGTCGGTAACAAAAATATTCGCGCCTAACCGTCCCCATTTTGCGTCGAAACGCCAATTCAAAGCCTTTTGGTAAGGAGTCTAAGCCACTATCTAGGATGCAATGAAAAAAATGGGCCGCCGACAGTTTATGCAGACCGCGATTGCGGGCGGAGCAATTTTTGCGACGCCTTCAACGGCCAGCGAGATAATTTTCGTTCCCGGTATCGGGAATTCAAACAACGCGGGACCCTCCCCACTTTTATTGAATCGCGCGAAGTCAGCGCTCGATTTGCACAAATCCCGCGTTCGAAATCGAGATTTGCTGGCAATTGCCGATTTTTCCAAGCCATCGCGTGACCCACGTTTTTATTTGGTGAATTTACAAAGCGGCCGATCAACAACTTTTCTCGTGGCGCACGGAAAGGGATCGGACCCCGCACATAGCGGGTGGGTGAAGAGCTTTTCGAATGCACCGGGATCCGAAGCGACGTCGTCGGGCAGCTACATCGTGGGTGAAGGCTATGTCGGCGAACACGGCCCATCGCGTCGCTTAGCGGGCCTTGATGCCCAAAACGACCAAGCCGAAGCGCGTGCCATCGTTATTCATCCCGCTTGGTACGTCAGCCAGGCTATGATTGTCGAGCAGGGCAAGATCGGCCGGAGCCAAGGCTGCTTCGCTTTTTCGGAGAATGACATCGGACAAATATTGCAGCGACTTGCGCCCGGCACATTGCTTTACGCCGATAAAGTTTAACCGCTAACTCCGGTTCCCCGACTTAAACACGCCGCAGCTGATACGTTTCCCGCTATTACCGCTCGGGTCGGTCAAATAATCGTCAGCCTTTTCATGGATCACCAGCGCCGCGCCATCGGCGTCGAGCAAACCGCCATCGCCTTCGAGAATGAAATCCGGCAATTTATATTCAAGTGTCAGTTTCTTGTCGGGTCCAGCAACAACATTGGGCAGATCGCCGCGATGCGCGCCCATCGGATTATCACGGCCATGCTGTTTCATGCCCGGGTTCCAATGCGGCCCTGCGCTGGTGAAATCAGGCCCCTGACACTTTCCGACACTATGAATATGCATGCCGTATGCGCCCGGAGCAGGTGCTTCGCCTGAAAGGCTCAAAAATATACCGTCGCGGCGTTTCGAAATTGTCGCGACCCCGGCCCATGCCCCGTCGGCGCGCGACAAATCTGCCGTTATGACTTCAGATACCGCTTTGGTGTTAGCGCCCTGCATTGTCGAGCAGCTTGCAATTACAGGAATGACGAGGATCGGCAGCAACTTATGCATGACATTCTCCTGAATTCAGATGATACACACCAGACCATATCGATAACCGCGCCACGCTCAAATTGTTTCGCTTTTAATGAGTCCATTCGGTTTGCCGGACGCCCTGCGCGTATAGCAATGCGGTCAGGTTGTTATGCCGGACCGAGAAATTCGCGGCTTCCGCCAATTGCGGGCGCGGATGATAGCCCGCACCCAATCCGTTTCCGGCTACATCGGCAGTAATCATCGGCAAGTCATTCGCGCCATCACCCACGGCCAACGCCAAATCCATTTCTATGCCCTTTGCCGCCACCGCCGCCTGCAAAACCGCGCGCTTGGTTGCTGCATCGACAATATCGCCCGATAGCGCACCGGTCAGCTTTCCATCGATTATCTCGAGCACATTGGCATGAACTTCGGCCAAACCGATCATGCCTGCGACCGGACCAGTAAAGCTATTAAAGCCGCCCGACACCAACACGGTATGTGCACCCCAACTTGCCATCGTGCGGACCAGCGTCTCTGCACCGGGCATAGGCCGGACGCGCTCTGATAGGCATTGCGCTATTACCTGCTCATCAAGCCCCGCGAGCAGGGCAACACGCGCCTTCAGAGCTTCGACAAAATCGAGTTCACCCGCCATAGCGCGCTCGGTGATCGCAGCTATTTCGGCTTTGATACCTGCATAGTCCGCCAGCTCGTCGATGCACTCGACGGTAATCATCGTGCTGTCCATGTCAGAAACAAGCAGCATCTTGCGGCGGTTGTCGGATGGCTGCACTGCAACATCGAAACTTGCTTCCAGTGGTGCCAGCGCAGCGCGGGCGTTTGCGATATCGCCTTCAAATCCGATATCGACCGCCTTTCCCGGCTCCAGCCATTCGATTTCAGCAGGCGTGCAGCCGGCCGATGCCAACCGGTCGCATGCGTCGGAAATACTTCCGCTTGTCAGCTCATCTGCTGCTATTAACGTTGAGATGGGCATACCGAATCCTGAAGCCAAACCGAAGCTGGCGCTTATTGCTGGTCCCACCGCAAGCGGCAAGACCGCATTGGCGCTGCACTTGGCCAAATCGCGAAATGTTGTGATTATCAATGCTGACAGCGCACAAGTTTATGCGGATCTACCCGTTTTGAGTGCTCAGCCCACGCCCGCTGAACAAGCCAGCGTTTCGCACCGCCTGTTCGGCTATCTTGACGGACGCAGTATTTGTTCGGCGGGGCGGTGGGCGGCTGATGCAAAAATTGCGATTGCCAACGCGCATGACAATGGAAGCTTGCCTATACTCGTCGGCGGGACTGGCCTATATTTGCGTACATTATTGGACGGCATTGCTCCAATACCGGAAGTCGATCCGGACCTGCGCGCTAACATTCGCGCACTCCAGGTGGCGGATGCATATGCTGAGCTTAGGATAAAGGACCCACTGATGGCGGCCGCGCTTGCGCCCGCAGATAGCAGCCGCATCACCCGCGCGCTTGAGGTCATCGAAAGCACGGGGCGCAGCATTGGCGACTGGCGCAAAGACAAGGTCGGCGGCATAGCGGCCGAGATTGCGTTACACGCTTTGGTTCTGTTGCCTCCGCGAGACTGGCTATACGCGCGGTGCGATGCACGCTTCGATGCAATGATGTCTGGCGGGGCAGTCGAAGAGGTCGAAGCGCTTCTGTCCCGCGGCCTACCCACCAACGCCCCGATCATGCGTGCTATCGGTGTTCCGGAAATTTCGGCCATGTTGTCAGAAAAAATATCGCGCGACGAGGCCGTAAAGTTGGGCAAAATCGCCACTCGCCAATATGCGAAACGGCAGTTCACTTGGTTCCGCAATCAATCTCCCGCCAACTGGCCGCGTTGGGAGCGAGAAATAAATGATTCAAATATGCATATAATTGAAACTATATTACGTTATTTGTAGTTGACATGCCATTTTCGAACCTTTAGCCAGCCCGCTCTTGCGAACCCTATTGCGCTGCAACATAGGCTCCGAACCAAGTTATTGAGGATGAAAAAGTGCCCGAAAAATCCGGTGCAGAAATATTGATAGATGGCCTAATCGAACAGGGCGTCGATACCGTATTCGGTTATCCTGGCGGCGCAGTGCTGCCGATTTACGACGCGTTGTTCCAGCAAAAGAAGATCAAGCATGTCCTCGTCCGCCACGAAGCTGGTGCAGCACATGCCGCCGAAGGTTATGCCCGCTCGACCGGCAAACCGGGCGTCGTGCTGGTAACCTCCGGCCCAGGAGCGACGAATGCGGTTACCGGCATCGCGGATGCTTTTCTGGACTCGATCCCGCTGATCGTCATCACCGGTCAGGTATCAACATTATTGATCGGCACCGACGCCTTTCAAGAAGCAGATACCGTTGGCATTACCCGGCATTGTTCGAAGCATAATTACCTCGTCAAAGACCCGGCGGACCTTGCCGCAACGGTGCGTGAGGCATTCGCCATCGCGACCAAAGGCCGTCCTGGCCCAGTGGTCATAGACATCCCAAAAAACGTCCAGGTCGCTACTGCGCCAACTGATATCAAAAGCAACGCGCCCCAGCGCTTCCATCCTGCTGGAGAAGCGGAGTATGCGGCGATCAACAAGGCGGTTGAGCTGCTCGCCAAAGCGAAAGCGCCGATCCTTTACACAGGTGGCGGAATCATCAACTCCGGACCAGATGCCAGCGCAGCGTTGCGCGAACTCGCCGAACTGAGCGGCGCACCGGTTACATCAACACTGATGGGTCTCGGCGCATATCCCGCCTCGGCCGACGCATGGCTCGGCATGCTTGGCATGCATGGCACTTTTGAAGCCAATATGGCGATGAACCAATGCGACGTTATGTTGTGCCTCGGCGCGCGGTTCGACGACCGTATTACCGGACGGCTAGATGCGTTCTCGCCTGATAGTATCAAGGTCCATATCGACATCGACCGTAGTTCGATCAACAAAACGGTTCGCGTCGACCTACCCATCGTTGCCGACGTCGGCACCGCCATCCGACAGATGATCGACGTATGGAAAGGCCGAAAGGTCAAGCCACAGCCGCTGACAGAATGGTGGTCCAAAATCAAAGGCTGGCGCGCCGTCGAATGCCTAAATTATCCCGGCAGCACGTCCGAGATTATGCCGCAATATGCTATCGAACGGCTCTATGCGGCGACCAAGGACAAAGCGCCGATCATCACCACCGAGGTAGGCCAGCACCAGATGTGGGCGGCGCAGCATTTCCATTTCGAAGGCCCGAACAAATGGCTCACCAGCGGCGGCCTCGGCACTATGGGATACGGAATGCCGGCCGCCATCGGTGCGCAGATGGGTAATCCAGACGCGCTGGTTATCGACATTGCCGGTGAAGCATCGATCCAGATGAACATCCAGGAAATGGGTACCGCGACGCAATATCGCCTGCCCATCAAGGTCTTCATCCTCAACAATGAATGGATGGGAATGGTCCGCCAGTGGCAGGAACTGACCTATGAAAGCCGTTATTCGGAAAGCTATTCGGACAGCCTGCCCGACTTTGTCGCGCTCGCCGAAGCTTACGGTTGGAAGGGCATCCGCTGCGAAGATCCAGCGAAACTCGATGCCGCCATCGCCGAAATGCTAGCGTATGATGGCCCGGTCATGTTCGATTGCCGTGTGTCCAAAAAGGCCAACTGCTTCCCGATGATACCGTCAGGCGCTGCGCATACCGAGATGATCCTTCATTCCGACGAAGTTTCGGGTACGATGGATGACGAAGCAAAGGCGCTAGTCTAATGCATATCAAAGAAGAACTCGCAGAGCGCCACGTGCTCACACTGACCGTCGATAATGAGGCGGGTACGCTGGCGCGGATCGCAGGCATGTTCACCTCGCGCGGCTATAACATCGACAGCCTGACCGTGGCTGACATTAGCGAAGACCATGCGACAAGCCGGATTACCATCGTCACCAAAGGCCCGCCGCCAGTTATCGACCAGATTATTGCGCAGTGTGAACGTCTGGTACCGGTGCACAAGGTAACCGACCTCACCGAAGCAGGGCCGCACGTAGAACGCGAACTCGCATTAGTCAAAGTCAGCGGCACCGGCGACCAGCGCGTCGAAGCGATGCGGCTCGCCGATATCTACCGTGCCCGCGTCATCGACGCGACGGTCAACAGCTTCATTTTTGAAATCACCGGTGGGCCAGACAAGATCGACACGTTCGTGACATTGATGCGCGAAGTTGGGTTGGTTGAGGTTGGGCGGACGGGAATTGTCGGCCTGATGCGAGGCCGCGAAGCAAGTTAAAACACAAGGGAAAGCGAATATCATGAAGGTTTATTACGACGCCGAATGTGACCTCGGCCTGATCAAGGACAAGAAGGTCGCGATAGTCGGCTATGGCAGCCAAGGCCATGCCCATGCTCAGAATTTACGTGACAGCGGCGTGGCTGATGTTGCGATTGCGCTGCGTGCCGGATCGGCGACAGCTAAGAAAGCGGAAGCTGCGGGCTTCAAGGTTCTCGCCAATGCAGAAGCAGCGGCTTGGGCGGACATCCTGATGATTCTCGCACCCGACGAGCATCAGGCGGCGATCTATGCCGATGACCTCCACGCCAACATGAAACCCGGCGCGGCGTTGGCTTTCGCCCACGGCCTCAACGTGCATTTTGGCCTGATCGAGCCGCGCGCTGATGTCGATGT
>JANLSY010000377.1:0-10399 GCA_031362665.1 Sphingomonadales bacterium | reverse complement strand
TTGCCGAGCGCAGGCCCGAAGATTCATCGCCTTCAATTTCCGGAGAGCCGGATGATTGGCCAGTATGACGCAGCTCGCGCCACATTTTCCAGGCGACCCATACTAGCAGCAGACCGCCGATGAAGATCAGACCAATGACCTGAAGCAACTGGCTGACAACCAACGCAAAAGCGATACGCAGGACGAGCGCTGCCAGAACACCGATGATGATGACCTTGCGCCGCTGATCGGCAGGAAGCCCTGCGGCTAATGCGCCAACCACAATGGCATTATCGCCCGCCAGCACCAGATCGATCAACAACACCTGCACGAAAGCCGCCATTGCCGACGGCTGAGTGATGTTAGAAAAATCAGTGACGATAGCCTGCCACATTTCAACAGGCCCGCCAAGCGATGGGGCTGCGGCTGCAGCAGTCAGAAGAAAATCAAACATATGCTAACCCTGTCGTGCTTACTGGTTCATCGAATCGAAGAAATCTTCGTTGGTCTTCGAATCCTTCATCTTGTCGAGCAGGAACTCCATCGCGTCGACGGTGCCCATTTGCATAAGGATACGGCGAAGCACCCACATCTTCTTGAGCTTGCCTTCCTCGACCAGCAACTCTTCCTTGCGCGTGCCGGACTTGCCGACGTCGAGCGACGGGAAGATCCGCTTGTCGGAAACCTTGCGATCAAGCACGATTTCAGAGTTACCCGTTCCCTTGAATTCCTCGAAAATAACTTCATCCATACGACTGCCGGTATCGATCAGCGCAGTCGCGATGATCGACAACGAACCGCCTTCCTCGATGTTCCGCGCTGCACCAAAGAAGCGCTTTGGACGTTGCAGCGCATTGGCGTCGACGCCGCCGGTGAGAACCTTACCCGAGCTCGGCACCACAGTGTTGTAAGCGCGACCAAGGCGGGTAATCGAATCGAGCAGGATGACCACATCATGCTTGTGCTCGACGAGGCGCTTAGCCTTTTCGATGACCATTTCTGCGACCTGGACGTGGCGGGTGGCAGGCTCGTCAAAGGTCGAGGAGACAACCTCGCCCTTCACCGAACGCTGCATATCGGTGACTTCCTCCGGCCGCTCGTCAATCAACAGAACAATCAGGAAAACTTCCGGATGATTTTCGGTAATCGCACGAGCGATATTCTGCAGCAACACGGTCTTACCCGTGCGCGGCGGCGCGACGATCAGCGCGCGCTGGCCTTTGCCCTGCGGGCTGACGATATCGATCACGCGTGCCGACTTGTCCTTGACCGTTGGATCATGCGAATCGAGTGTCAGTTTTTCGTCTGGATAAAGCGGTGTGAGGTTGTCGAAATTGACGCGATGACGCACGGCGTCGGGGTCGTCAAAGTTGATCTTCATGACCTTGGTCAGGGCAAAATAGCGCTCGCCATCCTTCGGTGCTCGTATTTCGCCTTCCACGGTGTCACCCGTCCGCAGTCCGAACTGGCGCACCATATTGGGCGAGACATAAATGTCGTCGGGCCCTGCCAAATAGTTCGCTTCGGGCGAACGCAGGAAGCCGAAACTGTCAGGCAAAACCTCTATCGTGCCAAGACCCATGATCTGCTCGCCGTCTTCGGCGAGTTCTTTCAGGATCGCAAACATCAGATCCTGTTTGCGCAGCGTCGATGCTCCCTCAACACCGAGTTCTTCGGCCATCGATACGAGGTCGGCGGGGTTTTTGCTTTTCAGCTCTTTCAAATGCATAATAAATTCCGTGTGTTGGACCAATGGCCCGAAATGACAGCCGGTTTCGTAAAAGCAACCGGCAGGAGATGGTAAGGTTGGTGGCGCGGTTGTTGTGAAAGTCGCGCCTCACGCCCAGGACGGGCTTGGATGCTCAATAAGCGTTAGGAGTAATTTAGTCAACGACTCTCAAAAAGGCTTAGCCACTACGAGAACCACAATGATTGCCGCTGCAATACCCGGCACTTCGTTAAACAACCGCAATTGCTTTCCCGTCAACCGCCGTTCCCCTTTTGCGAGCTTTTTTGCATAGCCAACAATCCATCCATGATAGGCCGACAGGCCGAGCACGAACAGTAGCTTGGCATGGAACCAGCCTTCGCTCAGCGCACCGATATGCCAGGCCAGCACAAGTCCTACAATCCAGACAATGATCATCGCAGGATTCAGGATAATTTTGATGAGCTTCGATTCGCGATCGACCCATTTGTTGGATTCTTCGGATCCTTCGGCACTTTCCTGATGATAGACGAAAAAGCGCGGCAGCATGAACAGCCCCGCCATCCAGAAAATCACGAAAATGATGTGGGCCGATTTCAGCCAGATATAAAGCACAGCAATTGTTTCCGTCATGAAAACTGCCTTTGTCGGTTATCCCTTACGGACCAGAGTAAGCAGCTTTTCTACATGTTCAATGGGAGTATCAGGCAAGATACCATGTCCAAGGTTGAAGATATGCGGACGGTCGGCAAATGCTGACAGAATGTTTTCGACTGCACTTTCCAGATCCGCTCCACCGGCAATCAACGCGAGCGGATCGAGATTGCCTTGCACCGGCAATCCCTTTGGCAATTCGCGGTTTGCCCAATGCGGGTCGACAGTTTCATCAAGACCCAGCGCATCGACACCGGTTCCTTCGGCATAAGCGGCAAGTTTGCCGCCAGCACCTTTGGGGAAACCGATAATCGGCGTGTCGGGATGACGTTCCTTCAGGCGGCGAACAATTTCAGCATTGGGCGCGATGACCCATTTTTCAAATTGCGCAGGCGAAAGCGATCCGGCCCAGCTGTCAAACAATTGTACCGCATCGACTCCAGCCTCGATCTGTCCGGCCAGATAATCGACCGTCGCGGTGATGATGGAATCGATCAATCCGGCAAAGCGCGCAGGCTCTGCGTGCGCCATCCGGCGGGCTTCGGACTGGTCCTTGCTCCCTTGGCCGTGAACCATGTATGTAGCGACCGTCCACGGGCTTCCAGCGAAGCCCAGAAAGGTCGTCGTATCCGGCAACGCAGCGCGCACCTTGTGCACCGTTTCAAAAACCGGAGTCAGCCTGACCGGAACGGGTGTCAGTTCTTCAAGCCGGTTTTCGGCCAGCCGCGGCGCAAGCCTTGGACCTTCGCCGGTCTCAAACCACAAATCCTGACCCATTGCATGCGGGATAACGAGGATGTCGGAAAACAGGATCGCGCCGTCGAAACCGAAACGGCGGATTGGCTGAAGCGTAATCTCTGCGGCAGAATCGCTGTCATAGGCCAGTTCAAGAAACCCACCCTTTTGCGCACGCAATTCACGATATTCAGGCAAATAGCGACCAGCCTGACGCATGAGCCAGACGGGAGGAACATCTTCCTGATTGCCCCTCAGGACATTAAGCAGTTTCTTGGGCGTAGGCGCTGACATCGAGGCGTGAATCCAATCAAAATATATATTTATATAAGGATGATGAAAGATGATGGGCTGTTGATAGATGGCGTCTTAAAAGCTTTTACGGATATTGCCAACAGCTTGACGAGAGCAGTGTCACAGACTCCATGGGAGTCGCAAAACCAATCCCCGTTATTCACAGGCTGTGGATTGCGCTTTGCCCCTGTGGACAGGCTGTGCCCGAATCGGGAGGTGAATCTCAGGTAGCGAGGAAGAAATATGGTCAGCAAACTTGTCCCTTGATTTATCCCCAGCCTGCCAACACAGTTACGCCATGAGCCAGCGCTTTCACCTTCATCTGTTGTCGGACTCCACCGGCGAGACGCTGGAAAACATCGCCAAAGCCGCGCTGGCCCAGTTTGACGGCGCGGAGAATGTCGTCAAGCATTTCTGGCCGATGGTCCGATCCGAAAGCCATCTGGAGCGTATCCTGGTCGATGTCGCGGCCAATCCTGGGTTAGTGCTTTTTACCCTGGTCAATCGCGATACCAGGCGCAAGCTGGAGAACCGTTGCCGCGCGTTGGGTCTTCCCGCCGTCGCTGCGCTTGATGCAGTTAGCGATGCGATGTCGAATATGCTCGGACAAGAAGCGCAGGCAAGGCCCGGGCGCCAGCACGCAATGGATGCCGCCTATTTCGCGCGCGTTGAAGCCATCCAATTCACGATTGCGCATGATGACGGCATCAACTCACAAAACTGGGAAGAGGCTGACATCGTATTGGCAGGGGTGTCGCGTACATCCAAGACACCGACGAGCATCTATCTCGCCAATCGGGGCTACAAGACAGCGAACATCCCGATTGTCCCCGAAGCACCGCCACCACCGATATTGTTCACGCTTAGGCATCCCATGGTGGTCGGGCTTGTCACCAGTGCCGACCGGCTGATCCAGGTTCGCCGCAACCGGCTGTTGTCGCTAAACCAGGCCCCCGATACCGACTATGTCGATGAGGAAAAGGTCAAGGCAGAGGTCGCGCACGCACGCAGGATGTTTGCCGATAATGGATGGCCGGTGCTCGATGTGACGCGGCGCTCGATCGAGGAAAGTGCAGCAGCGATTATCAATCTGTTCA
The DNA here is from genome assembly GCA_031362665.1 of Sphingomonadales bacterium. Lineage (GTDB taxonomy): Bacteria > Pseudomonadota > Alphaproteobacteria > Sphingomonadales > Sphingomonadaceae > Sphingorhabdus_B. Next base: position 5,932 of record JANLSY010000377.1, on the reverse strand, counting down.
ACGAACGTGAACTGGCACAGGTTCCTGCGGCGTGACGCTCATATTGGGGTCGCAAAGCGCCGGACGAATCGCGATGCTGCGTGCGGCTGGCGTCGAGGTCGAGGCGCATGCTGCGTTGGTCGATGAAGCCAGTATCAAGGAGTCGCTGGTTGCCAATGGCGCCAAAGCACGTGAGATCGCCGACGCTCTGGCCGAAGCAAAAGCGCGCAAGGTTTCGGGCAAATATCCGACGGAACTGGTTTTGGGTTGCGACCAGATTCTGGTGACCGCCGACGGGCAGATATTCGATAAGCCGGAAAACCCCGATGACGCACGCGAACATTTGGCGACACTGTCGGGAAAGACGCACAGATTAATCAGCGCAGCGGTTATTTGCGAAAATGGTAAAGCGGTTTGGCGAGTCATCGATACGGCACAGATGAGCATGCGCGTTTTGAGCGATGACTTTATCGAGCAATATGTCGGCAACCACTGGGAACATATCCGCCACTGCGTTGGATGTTACCGAATTGAGGCTGAAGGCGTGCAGCTGTTCGCCAGCGTTAGTGGTAGCCAGTTTACAATCATTGGAATGCCGCTGTTGCCGGTGCTTGACTATTTGCGGGTGAGGGGTCTTTTGCCAACATGAGCAAGTTTGCTGAAGTCATCGGGCATCCGATATCGCATTCAAAATCACCGATGATTCATCGTTACTGGCTGGATCAATTGGGGATTGTTGCGGACTACCGGGCGCGTGATGTGATACCTGAAAATCTCGGCACCTATTTTGCCGAGATGGCCAGCGATGAAAATTGGCGCGGGTGCAACATCACCATTCCGCACAAAATTGCGGCGCTCGATTTCGTTACTGACCCCGGCGATGTGCGCAGCTCAATCGGGGCAATCAACACGGTATTCCGGAGCGAAATGGGTGCGCTGGTTGGCACCAACACCGATGTTGCGGGATTTTACGGACCGATTGCGGACCTGCCGTTGGCGGGCGAAACCGCTATCGTCATTGGCGCTGGAGGCGCGGCGCGGGCGGTGCTGTTCGCGCTAGCCCAGGCAGACATTGGCGACGTTGTCATTCTCGCACGCAATGCGCTCGTCGCGGCGGGATTGCTCTCGCATTTCGGTTTGAAGGGGCGCGTTTTGCCGCTCGATGCGCGGCTTCCCGATGCGGCGCTATTGGTTAACGCCAGCCCGCTGGGAATGAAAGGCCACGAGCCGCTGGATATCGACCTTTCGCCGCTTCCCGACCATGCTTTGGTCTATGACCTTGTCTATGCGCCGATTGAAACTGCGCTTCTCAAAGCAGCCAAAGCGCGCGATCTTGAAACGGTCGACGGCCTCGAAATGCTGGTCGGGCAGGCGGCGGTTGCGTTTGAGCTGTTCTTCGGGGTCGCGCCGCCTCACGATGGCGAGGACGCATTACGGGCAAAGTTGCTGGCATGAAAAAGCCGCTGACCATCGGCCTGACCGGATCGATCGGTATGGGCAAGTCGGCAGTTGCAGCAATGTTTGCCGATGAAGGGGTGCCGGTATTCGACGCCGACGCGGCAGTCCATGCGATGCAGGCGGCAGGCGGCGAACTTGTAACCGAAATCGAGGCGCTGTTTGCAGGCACCACCGGGCCAGAGGGCGTAGACCGCAAGGCGCTTGGTGCCGCGGTACTCGGTGATCGCGACCGGCTGGCGCGGTTGGAGTCGCTGATTCACCCCGCTGTAGCGCGGCAGCGTGCAGCATTTCTCAAAGAGCATATGAATGCCGACATGGTGTTATTCGACATTCCCCTGCTGTTTGAAACGGGCGGGGATGAGCATGTCGATCAAAAGGTTGTTGTATCGGCGCCAGCAAATGTCCAACGCCAGCGCGTTCTGTCGCGTCGGGGAATGACCGTCGACCGTTTCGAACATATATTGGCGCTGCAGATGCACGACTCCGACAAGCGCGCGCGCGCCGACCATGTTATCGATACCAGCCAACCAATAGATGGTACGCGCCGCGATGTTCGCGAACTTATCAAAAAGCTCCGCGCGGGTCTTGCATAAGCGTTCAAACAGGCTCACATTCAACAATAGAATGCGCGAGATTATCTTCGATACCGAAACCACAGGCTTTGATCCCCAGACCGGGGACCGGATGGTGGAAATAGGATGTATCGAAATGATCGGCCGGATCATGACCGGCAACACGTTTCACGCCTATTTCAACCCCGAAAGACCGATGCCATCTGCCGCCGAGCAAGTGCACGGACTTTCCGACCGCTTTCTTTCGGACAAGGCATTGTTTGCCCAAAAGGTCGATGACCTGCTCGAATTTATCGCCGATTCGCCTTTGGTTGCACATAATGCCAGCTTCGATTTTGGCTTTCTCAACATGGAGCTGGATCGCTGCGGGCGTGCTGGGGTGTCGATGGAGCGTATGATTGACACTGTCGCGCTTGCCCGTGTCCGGCATCCTGGCGCGAAACTGTCACTGGACGCATTGTGCACACGTTACGGCATCGACCGCAGCCACCGTGTCAAGCATGGTGCGTTGCTCGATGCCGAGTTACTCGCGCATCTTTATATTGAACTGACCGGCGGTCGGCAAATCGGGCTTGGCCTTGCCAGCGAAGAGCCGGTTTTCGCGACCGGTGGAGGGAAAGTCGCATCTATCGAACGACCATTCCGCGAACCGCGTCCGCATAATGCATCAGCAGAGGAATTGGAACGACATCGAATGTTCGTCGCTTCTATCCCCGACGCGCTTTGGAACGAACGGGGCGCGGCAAACTAGTTTGAACATTATATAAGGAGACAGGCTATGGATATCAGGGTTTCAGGACATCAGGTCGAAACCGGTGCAGCGCTACAGGGCCATGTCGAAAAGCGGCTTTCCTCCATCGCCGACAAATATTTTTCAAAAGCGCTGTCATCGCACGCCACCTTCGGACGCGGGCCGCATGAGCGATTTACCAGCGATATCGTGATGCACGTAATGCAGGGGCTGGTGCTCAAAGGACGCGGTGAGGCACAGGACGCGCATGTCGCGCTCGACCAGGCAGCTGACCGGATCGAAAAGCAGCTTCGCCGTTATATGCGGAGATTACAGGACCGGCACAGCCAGTCGGCGCATGCCTTGCGTGAGGAGGAGGCGGCCTACACTGTGTTCGACGCCAATGGCGTGGGCGAGGATGATGCGCCCCCCGAGGCACCCGTTATAGTTGCTGAAATGAGCGTTGATATCCCCGAATCGACCGTTTCCGATGCCGTGATGCTGATGGATTTGCGCAATACACCAGCCCTCCTGTTCAAAAACACTGGAACTGGGCGACATAATATGGTTTACCGCCGCGAAGATGGCACGATCGGGTGGGTTGAACCAAAATCTGCACCTTAGAATTCGGCCGGTCTCATGAACATTACGTAAAATCTTTCAAATATTTGGGGCTTGCTTCCGGGGTCGCAACCGGGCGCGATGAAACACAAAAATGATTCGAATTTCTACAAGGCTCGTCGAGGGAGCGGTCACCGCGAATCTGGTTTGCACCGGCAAATCGGACCTGTTGGCACGTCTTTCGGGCATAGCTGCAGAAAATTATTTGCTCGATGCAGCCGCTGTACATGACGGTCTGGTCGAGCGTGAGCGGTTGGGTCCAACCGGCTTTGGCGGCGGCACAGCGATTCCGCATTGCAAGGTGGTTGGCATCGATATGCCGGTGGCGGTTTTTGCGCGGTTGGCGAAGCCGGTCGATTATGATGCTGTCGACGACGAACCTGTGGATCTGGTCTGTGCCTTGGTTTCTCCAGCGCAGGACGGGGCCTCACATTTGCGCGCGCTGGCGGAAATTTCGCGGCTGTTTCGCGACGAGAAGTTTCGCACCCAGTTGCGCGGCGCAGCAGATTCGGCGGCGATGTATGCGTTGCTGACGCTCAGCGAAGAGCGCGACGCTGCCTGAACCCCGCCTTACAAGCGATTTTCAGATATCCGCGTTAAAGCGGCTGGCAGAAGCTGGTGGCGGCTTTGCAACTGTGTTGCGCAAGGGCGACCGGACATCAGGCGCAATCCTGTTGATCGGACAGGTTAGAGGGCAGAATCCAGTGCTTTTTGAGCGTTTCCCTTCGCTGGACGGTAAATCGGTTTGGGAACCGGCAAGCGCGCAAATCGATGATAATGAAACCGAAGTTGACGTTTACTGGCAAAAGAGAGCATCCAGCGACCCAGATTTGTGGGTGATTGAACTGGACGTCGCGTCACCAGAACGGTTGGACGGACTTTTAGCTTCCAACACTTGACTTTGTTGCGCTGCACAATAAATGCCAGATTAACGAAGAGCGAAGGTTGTCACGCGGGACACAATAGGGGTGACCGGACAAACACGCGAGTCGGAAGTAACAAAAAACGAACCAAAACAAAATATTACGGGTTTGTTCGCTGGTGCCGCCGCATAATTGTACGTTAAATGTTGAAAATGGTTCGGGCTGCCTCTGTTGCGGCCATTTCGTTTACCCTGATATCTGCCGTTGTAACCGCAGATGAGGGTTTTGCTTTTGGTAATGACCAAAGCACCGCGCTCAGCGCTTCTACCATCGTTGTCGATGCCGCCCAGATCAAGGCCGATCAGGAGCAGGCAGCACTTGCCAAGAGCGGCAAAGTAACAGCGACGCTCGCCGATAATGGCGATATTATATTCGTTCCCGGTAATGGCGGTAAGCCAACTATGGAACCGGAAACCGAAATTTCCGGAGATGACCAACCTGAAGCAATTTCCGCTTCTTCGCTCGCCGAACTCGTGCGCGCACATGACACCAGCGGGCAATTGAATGCCGAAGAACGCTGCCTTGCGGGTGCAGTCTATTTCGAATCGAAGGGTGAATCGCTGAGCGGTCAGCTTGCGGTGGCCCGCGTTGTTATGGCACGCGCCAAGTCGGGCCGCTTCCCCTCAACCTTGTGCGGCGTCGTTTACCAGAAAAGCCAGTTTTCCTTCGTACGCGGCGGCGGAATGCCGCCGATCGCAACGGGCAGCAAGCATTGGAGCAATGCCGTGGCGATAAGCAAGATTGCGCTCGACGGCAGCTGGAAAAGCCCGGTCGAAGGCGCGTTGTTCTTCCACGCTCGGCATGTTTCGCCCGGCTGGCGACTGACCCGCCTTGGCAGCATCGACAACCATATTTTCTATCGTTGATCGCCACCAAAACCATCGAATGAATGAAGGCCCCGATTTCGGGGCCTTTATTTTGTTCGCATCATGTTCTAATGCGTGGCTATGGCTTCCCTTGCTTCTGTTGATTCCTTTTGCGGCGCTCCCGCAGTCGCGCGCGGCGTGTCGCGCCTATTTCTGCGCAACCAGATCATGGTCCAGCCAGAGGTCGGTTTGCGCAACAATCGCCGTGCCGATCTGATGGGAATTAACGGCAAGGGCGAAATCATTGTCGTTGAAATCAAATGTTCGCGTGCCGATCTGTTGGGCGACCAGAAGTGGCCGGAATATCTCGATTTCTGCGATCGTTTCTTTTGGGCCGTGCCAGCTGGGTTCGACATCGGGCCGTTACACAGCGAGGCATTCATGCCCGAACGGGCAGGGCTGATTATCGCCGATGCCTATGATGCCGAGATCGCCCGACCTGCGGCCCTGGTGCCTCTAGCAGCAGCGCGGCGTAAAACCGAAACGCAGCGGCTGGCGCGGCTGGCAATGCGCCGCCTGATGGGGATCGCAGATCCGGACCCTATCCTTGCCGAAATCGAGGCGGAGTAGGCTCAGGTCTTTTTGGGATTATACCAGATCGGCGACGAATAAGCGCGTTCCTGTGCCTTCAACTCGGTCCCCGGAAGAAGCTTCGCGCCATAACGCAAAGCATCATAGACCACCCAGCGCGGTGTCGGAATCTCCAGAACGCGCACATAATAAAAGGCTTTTAGTTTCGGATTGAACTCCGGATCTTCCCAGACTGTCTTCAACTCGGGCGCA
>JANLSY010000368.1:0-10208 GCA_031362665.1 Sphingomonadales bacterium | reverse complement strand
ATCGTTGACCGCAAAAAGGACATCATCATCCGCGGTGGCGAGAACATCAGTTGCCCCGAGGTCGAAGCGGCTGCTTACGAACATGACTCAATTGTGGAGCTATCGGTTTTCGGAATTGCGGACGATAAATATGGAGAGGTTCCAGGCATCGTCTACCACACCAAGGACGGCGTCGCATTGCTAGAAGAAGATCTGAAAGCGTTCCTTGCGCCGCGTCTGGCGCCGTTTAAGATTCCAGTGCATTACTGGCAGGCGGGGGAGCCATTACCAAGACTTGGCACGCAGAAGATCGACCGGGTCACTTTGCGCCGCGAATATAATGCAAAAGTATCATCGGGAGGCTGACATGTGAGGCCAGTGCGCCTAAGGGTGTTTCATGGCTTCTGCATCCGACGGCATCGTAAAGCAGCGTGATATCATCGACCGCAAGCTGCTGGCCGGGGCGATCGATGATATCGTGGCGGAACGCAGTCACCTGACGCAACGGACCCGTGTGCTTGAACAATTACAGGCGGCACTCGCCCGCGGTCGCGCCGAAATCGACCGGCGCTTGCGCGAAAACCCTTCGCAAGGTTATCGCGCGGCAACCGAGCAGGCTTTCCTCATCGATCAAATCGTCCGGCTGATTTATGACTATATCACGACCTATGCTTATCCGGCAGCAAACCGGTCCGCGTCCGAGCGCATCGCAATATTAGCGGTCGGAGGATATGGTCGCGGCGAAATGGCTCCGCACAGCGACGTCGATATCGCCTTTGTCACCCCCCACAAGCGCAGTTCCTGGACCGAACAGGTTGTCGAGGCGATGTTATATCTACTGTGGGATCTCGGCCTGAAGGTCGGCCAATCCAGCCGCTCGCTCGATGAAACCGTGAAGATGGCACGGGAGGATTTGACGATCCGCACTGCTTTACTGGAAAGTCGTTTCGTCTGGGGCGACCGTGCTGTTTATGAAGAAGCGTCGCTACGCTTCTGGAACGAAGTCGTCGGCAAGACCGCGCCTGAGTTCGTCAAGCTCAAGATGACCGAGCGAGACGAGCGGCATAAAAAAATGGGTGACAGCCGCTATGTCGTCGAGCCAAATGTCAAGGATGGCAAAGGGGGATTGCGCGATCTTCATACGCTGTACTGGATCGGCAAATATATCCACCGCGTTACCAGTGCGGCCGATCTGGTCGGCGTCGGCTTGCTTAGCGCTGAGGAATATCGTCGATTTCGCAAGGCGGAAAATTTCCTCTGGGCCGTGCGCTGTCACATGCACGCAATTACTGGGCGAGCAGAAGAGCGGCTCACCTTCGACCTGCAGCGCGACGTGGCTGAACGGATGCAATTTGCCGATCGGCCTGGACGTTCGGCGGTCGAACGTTTCATGCAATATTATTTTCTGAACGCCAAAACCGTTGGCGATGTGACGGGATTATTCCTTGCGCATCTTGATGAAACGATGGCAAAAAAGGGCCGCCGGTTCCTGCCGAGCTTTGGGCGCAATCCGAAAAAATTGAACGGCTTTCAGCTCGACCGTGGAAGATTGGCGCTACCCGAAGACGGCTTTTTCGCTGACGACCCCGTCCGCCTGATCGAGGTTTTCCAGCTTGCCGATTTGCATGGGCTCGAGATCCATCCGCTTGCCATGCGTGCCGCGCAGCGCGATGCCCGGCTGATTGACAAAAACATCCGTCGAGATGCCCGCGCCAATGCGCTGTTCCTTGATGTCTTGACGTCGCCTCGCGACCCTGAAACCGTTTTGCGTTGGATGAATGAGTCCACCGTGTTCGGACGGTTCATCCCCGATTTCCGCCGTGTAGTGGCTCAAATGCAGTTCGACATGTATCATCATTATACGGTCGACGAACATTCCATCCGGGCAATCGGCCTGCTCGCTGAAATCGAACGTGGCGAACTGAAGGAAGACCATCCACTTTCGACCGCAATTATGCGTAAAATCGTTAGTAGACGGGTTTTATTTGTAGCCACGCTGCTCCACGATATCGCAAAGGGCCGCGGCGGCGACCACAGTATGTTGGGTGCCGAAGTTGCTGAAAATCTCTGCCCACGCCTCGGTATGACGGCTGCTGAAACCGAAGCCGTAGCTTGGCTGGTGCGGTATCACCTGTTGATGTCAGCCACAGCGTTCAAACGCGATCTCGCCGATTTCAAGACCATATTGGATTTTGCGCAGGCGGTGCAATCGCCTGAACGCCTGCGTCTGCTGTTGGTCCTTACGGTGGTCGATATCCGTGCGGTGGGACCGGGTGTTTGGAACAGCTGGAAGCGCCAATTGCTGTCCGATCTTTTCGAAGCGACAGAGGAAGTCTTAAGACTCGGCCACAAGCAGCGTGGACGTGATGAGCGAATCGTCAGCAAAAAGCAGCAGCTCGAAGAAAGCCTTAAACTTCCCCAAGCGGTGTTTGCTAAGCTGGGAAAACGGCTACCTGATGCGTACTGGATCGCCGAACCGGACGATATTATCGAACGCAACGCGCGGCATTTGCTGGCGAATGATGCATCGGATCTGGCAATTGATGCCTGCTATTATCCCGAACGGGGGGCGACTCTCGTTACCGTCTATGCCGCCGACCATCCCGGGCTGTTTTATCGTATCGCGGGTGCCATTCATCTGGCTGGCGGCAATATTATCGATGCGCGCATTCACACCAGCACCGACGGGATGGCGGTCGATAATTTTCTTGTGCAGGATCCGCTGGGTCGGCCGTTTAAGGAACAAGGTCAGCTCGACAGGCTGGCGCGGGCAATAGAAAATGCATTGACCGACCGCGCCAAACTTATGACTCAACTGAATGCCAAGCCGAAAGCGCTTCGGCGCGCCGATGCGTTCCGGATAGCGCCCACCGTCTTCATTGATAATCAGGCGTCGAACCGTTTTACCGTTATCGAGGTAAATGCGCTCGACAGACCGGCATTGCTCAATAATCTGGCGCAGGCGCTATTTGAGTCTAAAGTCACCCTACACAGCGCGCATATTGCCACTTATGGTGAGCGGGCAGTCGATACTTTTTATGTGACCGACCTGTTCGGTGGCAAGATCGAGAGCAAATCGCGACTAAAAGCGCTCGAAGCCAGCCTGCTACAATCAGCCGCGGGCGAGGTACGATTAAAAACCAAAGCCGCATAATGTTTGGCTAGCAGGCGGGGCAAGCCGGTTTTCAAATTCACATGCAGAAAGGGCCGATCTTTTGACCGGCCCTTTCCAATAACAAGCAAAGCCACTCGGCGATGCTAAAGTTAAATTACATGCCCGAACCCGGACCGTAGGTAACTTCCACACGGCGGTTTTGCGGTTCACGCTCACCGTCGGCAGTCTGTACCAGAGGTGCGGTTTCACCGAACGCTTCGGTGCTGATCGCGCCGCCAGCAACACCCTTCGATTCGAGATAACCACGAACCGTTGTGTTACGACGCTCGGACAGACCGACGTTGTAGGTTGCGCTACCCGACTTATCCGCGTGACCAGCCAGCATGACCTTCGCGTTACCGCAAGTTGCATATTGGGCAACCGCGTTATCGAGGACCGAAGCGGCGTCTGGACGCAGATTCGACTTATCCCAATCGAAGAACACGATATATGGACCCGTGTTGCACACCGGCGCCGGAGGCGGTGGGGGTGGCGGCGGGGGTGGCGGAGCAACATAAGGCGGCGGTGGAGGAGGCGGTGCCACTTCCACAGGCGCTGGTGCACCACCGAAGTTATAGATCAGGCTACCCATGATGCTGTGCGAACGGAAACGTGTGCTTACGTCACGGCCCAGACGGTCAACGAGATCGACGCCTTTGGCATTGAAGAAACGGTATTTCAGGCCAACATCCCAGCTATCGCTGAGCGGAGCGCGAACGCCCGCAAGAGCCTGCCATGCGAAGCCCGTGTCCGAATCGTCGAGCCACGAAGGCGCGCCGAGTACAGCCTGAACATCGATGCGAGCCACGCCAACACCGCCGCCAACAAAGCCTTGAATGCCGTCATCGTCGCCGAAGTCGAGCAGGCCGTTCACCATGAAGCTTAGTGCATTAGCGTCGCCGGCAACGGCATAATTGCCGCCAGGGGCAAGAGCTGTAGTGGGGCCGCCGGTAATCTGGCGCGTAGCACTTGCAAAACCTTGAATATCAGCTTCGCGGTACGATACTTCTGATTCCAACCGGAAACCGCCGAAGTCATAACCGACAACGCCACCGAAATCATAACCCTTGTCGGTGTCGAGCGACGCCGCATCATTCACGCCTGCAATATCTAACTGCAGGTCTTCAACAATCATGGCACCGCCATCAACTCCGACATACCACTGGCCGTCGCGGGCCAGAGCCGGTGATGCCAGAGCAGTGGAAGCGAGTGCCAGGCCTATGGCTAACTTACGCATCAACTTTCCCCTTTTCTATATTAGGTTTGGAAATTCGAGAACGTAGGTCTATCGATTCTGTTCCATCGATGCAAGTAACTATCTGGCTAAACTGTTGCCGAAATGTCGCTATTTTGGAGAAATGAAAGGGATTTTCGACACTAAAACAACGACCGCACTACTCAAACTGGAATATGGCCTAACGTCCGCAGATGGTCCAATAGCGCAATCAATGCTAATCTAGCCTCTGCATCAATCACTGCGCCGTTTGCCGGATTTTCAATTGCGGGCGCAGCAATCCAGAATTCGCCAGATCTTACACGATCGCTGGTCGCAGACTGCAACCTTATGCGCATCCCATCGACTGCAAGGCAAAAGCGCCAACCACCGCCGATCCAGATGGCTATCTGCCCTGCTTTTCCTGACCATTCACCAACCGGCGAAGCACCGACAAGCCAGCATTTTCCTATTTCCGCGTCGGAAATTACTGGTGGCGTCGAAAGCTCGTCAACGACCACCGGGTGAAGCAAGGCATCGATACGCACTAACGCCTCGTTATGCGTTATTTCCTTCTGCGCCTGGCTTACTGCAAGCAACGGCAATTTGTGACGGGACGTTTCGGTAATAGCCATTTTTTCACTCCTGATGATCCTGTGGATCAGTTGCCTTCGATAATCAGTGGCGGCGATTGCGCATGGCGGCCGACTTGCCGAATTTCGGCGGTAATTCGAGCATTCGCAGCGATAGCTAACGCTTCCCATTGCGTGGTACCGAACACGATGCGATTTTCGAAACTGATCCATTCGCCAACCGGCAAGCCATCGCCATAAAGCGATACCCGATATTGTTCCTGCTGCTCGGCGAGAACTTGGTCGACACCGTCGCGCCAGCCCGCATCAATCCTGGTTCTACGAATCCATCGAAATGTAACCGTGCCGTCTGCAGCAATCGCCATCTCGCCGTGAACGGGTGCAAGCGGTAAGATTGCAAGTCCCTCGATTAAAGCCGACGCATACACCGGCACTGTGTCCGCAAGGCCAAGTGCCCCAACAAGCACATGCTCTCCTTGCGTAAATGTCCGCTCGTTTATGGGCCGCGCGCTATCGGACTCGAGCAGCACAAAAGGCTCGCCGGCCTGATGATGCATTGCGGTCAGTGTCGACCGGAAGCAGCCCCTGCGCAGTCGTGACAGACGAAAGATACCGCCGCCCAACGCTTCACAGTGACCGAATCGCATAAACTCGTTGCCCAGCCAGATGTAGGGCGCGTCGGCTTCCAACGGTGATCCGGTGCGTTCTGCCAAATCCATCGCGTTGTTCAACAACTGCACACGGAAACCGGTTGTCTCGTCGAGTAATAGGACGTTGTGCGTCGGCAAAGGGTCGATTGACGAACCCATGGTCGCGGGCAACGCGGTGCTGCCGATATCGATCAGTGCCTCCTCTGCACCTAGCGAAAGTGCCGCACGTCGCCATCCCGCGCCAGTTCCGGCAGCGCAGGCTATAACCAATGGCCTTCCAGGGTCGTCAGTGCCGAAAACCGGCATTTCGATAACCGCCAACCGCGTTTCGCCAACCGACAGATCAGGTGAAGGAAGATTTCTGCCGGGGATCGCGGACGCAGCGGATAAAGGCACATCGGTAATGGCAGCGCGAGCCGAAATACCAACCGAACCCAAACGATATTCGACCTGTTCTACCCGCCATTGTTTTCCTGTGTCATCCGCGAATATATCACCCGGCGACAGTCGGTCAGCCCCGAACGCAACTTCGCCCTGCCAGCTTTGCCGGTCGCTCCGGATACGATGGTGGCGCCGCTCGACAACTTGCTTTGCCTGCGCTGCGGCGAGAACCGCGGGCAATTCGATTTGCAAAACATGGTCCGAAAACGCGCCTCTTTCGCTGCGTTGCAGACTGGCCTGAAAGTCTCGTTCGCTATCGTAATAGCGAAGCGTGACGAGGTGTGGGAGCCCGGCGGCGCGGTCCAAAGACCGTCTTGGCGGGTCGAATTCTTTGCGATTTTCGTTGGCAATCGGGATGATGAACGCGTTGTCGGACGCTATAGTCGAATCCCGGACCATCAACGTTGCCTCCCGCACGCACAACTCAATCGGCAAGGTTTCGAGCAATGCGCCAAGGGGTTCCCTTGCAAATGCTCCGGACAGAGCAAAACCCAAAATATTCTGTGAGCTTGAGCCTTGTATGTCATCGCGAAGCGCGGCCTTGAAAATTGCATTCACCGGAATAGGCCCATCGCGCTCAAAAATTTCGAAGGTCAGCGACGGTATGCGGTTGCCATAGTCGGCCAGCTGCAAGTCCTCAAACAAGGCATAAACCATACCGCGATGCGCTGGGCATCGGCCCTGCTCCTCAGCTGAGGCCATGAGCGGATCGAGTGGTTGATCTTCATGGCCGCAATAAACCCGCAATTGAGTATCGACCTTCAGGTCGCCTTCAATTCCACGCAGCAAATTGCCATCGGCCCAGATTCGTCCGATACGGTCAATCGGCCTGCTCGACAGAGCAACAGCCATACTTACCGAATAGCTGTAGTTGATCGCCGAAGGGCGTCCCTTACCGCCACCACTTTTGACGCGGCGTTCGACCAGGTCGGTGGCCCATATGACTGTCTCTGCCACCCGCATCGCACCGAATATTGCCGGAATCTGGCTACCATAGCTTGACGTTTGCACCGCGAGTTCTTTGAGCCGCGCGCCTTCTCTAGGCTTTGGTGCAAAAATATTATTATCAACCTGCTGTCCGATGGCAGCACCGATAGCGCCGCCGATTGGACCGCCAATGGCCGATCCCACAGCAGTTAAAACCAAAGTCGCCATCTTAGTCTCCAGTGTAACGCCAATGGGCAATGGTGGGCCACGGTAGTGGCGATGGTGTCAGCACGACGCGGCGCAAACCCGCATGCGCATGCACGGCACCTCGCAGGGTAATGACGGCGAAATGTACTTGCCCGCCCCCCGGCTGGCACAGAATTATGTCGCCCGGTTGCGGGCGTTCTGCCACTAATGTTCTGAAACAATCACGATCAAAAAAGGCAGATATTCGTCCCAGATATGCGCCGCGCAACGCATAGTCGCCGGGTATGTCGAACGGGCAGGCAGTGCATTCCAAGGCGTGCGCAACCACTCCCACACAGTCCAAGCCGGCTTCAACGCAGCGCCCTCGCAAGCGAAACGGTACCCCGACAAGTTTGACGGCGCGTCCGGCAATTGCAATTCCGACATCAACCTGCACCGGGAAAACGGGTCAGCAAGTCGTTGCCGGGCAGATAAGGTTCTCCGCGAAAATTGATCGCGTTGGCAAAACGCGAGGCGCAGGTCGATATCTGCTTGTCGCATCCTTCCAATAACTCCACGCGCGATCCTTGGAGCGCAGCGCCTTCGGGTAGATGTGGCAGCGTAATCGCCGTCGGATCGCTGGCCCAGATGTCAAACGATAGCCCGCAATTCGGGCCGTCGAGCCAGCGCACGCTGCCATAGGCGAAGCCGTCGGCAAGCACGCCTGCTGGCATATCAAGCAACAGGCGATTGCCGTCCACGCCCAAAACGGGGACGAAATGGCGAAACCGCTGGCTGTTCAGGCCACACGCCGCATCGCAAAAACCGGCGCGGCACGAGGGTGAGGTTTGAGGTGCCACCGCGCGATCAAGCACATATTTCAACCCGAGAAACTCGGCCTCGAACGCATCGCCCGAATACGACACCGCGCCAAGCTCCCCGCTCGCCAGCAATCGCCGTCCAGCACAGGGATCGCTCCAGTCGAACAGAAAAATTTCGAGAAAGGCGGCATCCCATCGCCCTGCGGCGAGGTCGTCAGCTCGTATCGCATCCGAGGTCAACGCACCGCGCACATCCAGCCCGTCATTTTCAAGGCCTAGGCTGGCGACGATCGTCGTCGGCTGCATTCCGGGGCTAGCGCGAAGCAACTGGCCGTCATGCATGATGTCGCGATCATGCGATGTGAAGCCAAGCGTTACCCCGTCGCTTCGCTCCAGCCGCCAACCATAGGCAACCGATGTGACCGGACCGGCGAACCAGGAATCCATCAGATTGCTTCCCTGATTTCGACAAGCGGCACGCTCGCCATGTCGCCTGCTCCAAACGTCGCCCGGCTGACTTCGATGCGGTCATCGGCAAACCGGACTGGCACGTCAAATTGGAAGCCCGCCGTTACTTCCGCGCCGCTTTCTGGTGCGGTTTCGAAAACGACTACGCCAAGAGCATCCAGCGTCCATCCGGTCGCCACTGTTCCGTTCACCGCAACTACAACGGTCGATGGCCTTGGCCGCGTAATCCGCCGTACCTGACCGGCATCGCCATAATTTTTCACCAGAGTGAAGCTGTTATGCAGGCCATCACCAATGCCAAGTATCTGGTCGAGCATCGAAGGTGCCCCGATCTTGCCGTGCGAACTGAAATCGAACGGGTCGGAAAAGCGAAAGCCAACAGCCGGGCCCCGCCGCGCACGAAAGAAATCGAGCAGCAAACTCAATTCGTTTTCGCTCCGGACCCCCGGTGCGACATCGTAACTCAGCCGCGCATCGGACCAGCTGCTGTTGCGCCGCTCATGCCCCGAAAACGTGGTCACAACATTAGTCGAAAATTCGGCGGTGACGGTCGCTTCACGCCCGATTTCGAGTGGAAAAATGACATCTTCGAAAGCCTGCACGTCGCTATCCTCCTGTCCAATCCGGAAATGGGTAAACCCGTCGCGGGCGACCTGTGGCAGCGCCCAGACGTAGGTTTGCGCTGTGCCGCGTTTTTGGGACTCGGCTGCAGCAAATTCGATATCGCGCCATTGCGCCTTGTCCTCGGGGCGAAGCACGAATCCCGAGAAATAGTGCTGTTCGTTCACAGGATACCCCAGCCGCGCCGTCATCAACGGCACCGCCCGGGTGGTGGCACCGTGATTGCCGCTGGTCACCCAGTCATAATCTTCGAGTTGCAGAACGTCGAAGGCAGGTGCAGCCCAATCGAGTGGCACATTTGCGCGCTTTGCTTCGGGCGCGAGCGGGTCGAGCACGGTTGGCAAATAAACGAGCAGCAATGTCTCCGCCCCCGCTGGTCCCGCCTCGTCCGTTGCCGCTGCAAAGACCGAAGCCGTCGATGCAGCAAGCAACTCGCCTGCCTTGTCGAGCATCGCATTTTGCGCCGCCGTTTTCGCACCGCGGATATCCGGGATGCTGACCGAAAGCGCGCCGTATACCGCCGTCGCTGCGGCATCGTAGAGGCAGATCCGGTGATCGGGCATAATCCACCACCAAGGTTCACCGATCTGGAATTTGACCGGTAAGCCGGCCTCTTTCAGGATAAACACAAATGCCCGCGCCACGCTGCGCAAATAGCCCATCGCTCCTGCATTGGCGGGAGAAAGCAATGTCGAGGGTGGCACCCAGCCGGTTAGCGCAGGATCGCCGTTTTCCGCGCGCTGCTTCCAGTCGTTCCAGCAATGGGCGTCGAACAGTTCGTAGCTCAACGAAAAAATCAGCTCGAAACCAAGCTTTTTGGCCTCGCCCGCAAAACTGCGGTGCCATTCGCGGCACGGCCCATTCAGCGTGCCGCCAGCCAGGCTGACATAGTGCCCCTTACCTGCCGGTTCCAGGCGGAAAAAATGGCTCATCCCGACATAATGGTTGATGCAATCGCGATAGCCGAGCGCATGGATCTGCCTGACCAGCCGCGCTGGCGTCTGGTTATAGGCATCGTCATAGCCCGTCGCCATTTTGAGAGCATGTTCGGGCAGCATGACATCGCCGGTATCGAGCATGACACCTTCGCCATCGCAGCGGATTTCAGACAGCTCGGCCCACCCGTCCGCCGGAGCCGCGAGATTGCCGTGCAAA
>JANLSY010000326.1:0-16828 GCA_031362665.1 Sphingomonadales bacterium | reverse complement strand
TGTCGTCTTGACTGGCCGGGGCGAAACCAACACCGCGCAGATTCGTTCCAAAGAACCCTTTGCGCACAAGGCCGGCAAATATCGGATCAGCAGACACCCCTCCAACACCCCCATTGCCGGTCGCGGACAAATTCAGCGCGTCAATAATAAACACATCCTGGCTGGCATTGAAATTTGTCGTGCCGCCGATGCCATTCCCACCTGCACCGGCATTACCTGCGCTTATTCCCCAGAAATCGCCACCATTGCCGCCTGTGCCGTTTGATCGCAGATCAACAATGGGAGCGGTCAAAAGGCCGCCAGTCACGGTCAACGATGCGGTACCACCAACGCCTGCGCCGCCTGCGCCTGAAGCAACGGGTTGAGTTGCGAAGGTGTCGGCATTGATGTATCCGTTGCCGCCCCTGCCGGAAGCGTCGATCACCAATGGCTGGGCAAAACTGACCGAACCTCCGGAAATTGAGAAAGATGCATTCCCGCCGGTACCGGTCCCACCCGCCAATGCCTGTTCGATGGCACTGTCAGGATCAATCGGGTTTCCGTCGGGATTCTGTCCGCCACCCCGGCCGATCGCGGCAACAGAGGCGCTATTGGTCGTCAGCGATCCGCCGGTAATCGACAATGAAGCTGTGCCACCTGTGCCGTTGCCCGCTATCAGGCCATTGCTCGACCCAACATTCTGACCGGTTTCCGGGTCAATCGATGCATTTGCCGACACATTGATATCGTCCAAATTTACAATACCATTTGAAACCGTAAGTAAGGCCGTTCCGCCAGTTGCATCTCCGGTCCTCGATGCCTGATATGTCAGCGCGTCAGCCGAAACCCTCATGAAATTTGCATTCACTGTTCCGGTTGTTGCAATGATTACCGATGCATCGCCGCCAGTTGCAATTCCCGTTCCGCCAAAGTTGGTGCCGCCATTACCGACTCGCCCACTTATCCCATCGGCAAAGGCTGATACTCTATCAGCGCCGAGTTGCGACGCGCCGCCAATCGAAATACTGGCAGTTCCGCCGGTGCCACTGCCGCCAGAACCGCTATCCAGCGTGCCGCCCCCGGCGATAATACCGCCACTGCCTCCGTTTCCTGTCGCAATGGCTGCAATCTCACCACTAATGCCCACAGCCTGGTTCACACTCGCCGTGCCCGTCATTGTTATCGTCGCGGTTCCGCCAAATCCTGCTCCGCCATTGCCAGCAGGGTCATTTGGATTTACGCTCGAACCGCCGCTGCCGCCAAAACCCGATGCTTCGACGATCAGCTCGGGCAGAACTAGCGCTTCGCCGTTGAGGCTAAGCGATGCTGTGCCGCCAGTGCCGATCCCACCGAGCCCACCGCCAACGCCACCGTTGAAAAAAGAAGCGCCTGCATTATCGCCTGTGCCCGATGCGTTGATAGTCAGGGTCGGTAGCGTCAGCTGATTGATGTCACCGATATTCACTACCGCAGAACCGCCGGTGCCGTTTCCGCCATCGACTGCTTCGGGCGGATCAAGGGTAACGCCTGACGACGAGAGAAAACTTAGAACACCGAAGCCCTCGCCTTGAACATTCAAGCCGCCGGTTAGTAGCGCGATAGCGTTAGCACCGGTCAAATTGACGGTCGCATTGCCGCCAAAACCGCTACCCATAGATTGAATGCCATAGCCGCCGATACCGCGTGCTGTAACTTGGGTGGCGCCGGTGATCTGCAAATTTCCATCTACGACATCGATGGAGGCATTCCCGCCACGGCCATTTCCTCCGGCTAAATTAGAGAGCGAAATGCCAGCCGTTGTGCCGGAAAAGCCAAGCGAACTAGCATCAACTGTCAAGGCACCACCAACGGCGATCAGTCCGCCAAACGCGCGTATCGCTGCGTTTCCGCCCTGCCCGGCGCGGCGTGATGAAACAAACAGATCACCGCCAACAGCGATGAGCTCATTGGCATTTGCGGCTTCTACAACTGACGACGTATCACCAAACAAGAATGCACTGCCGCTAAAGGCGAGGAAGCTCAAGCCGTTGATCGCGGTTCCAGGGCTGGCCAATAAATTGCCTGAGGCGCGGGCGAAAACACGGCTACTAAAGCTGGTTGGCAGGCTTGATGTTTCGCCGATAGTGAGATTGGCCTGTACATTGTTTACGGGCGCAGCATGTTCGCCAAGATCCACACCACCATTTGCAATGTTGTAGCCCGCCGATAGGACCACCTCACCATTTTGCACAGTGGCGGTGGCCGCTGGCGTATAGCCGATATTGCCGTTCACCAACATGCTGATCGCGGTGTTTTTTGGGATAGCCACCATATAGATGCGCTTCGGATCGCCCGAGCCTGCGCTGCCTGGCCCGCTGGTGGTTCCAAGTTCTCCATGCACCACACCATTGGCATCGCTGGTGCCCGTTGAAACGGCAATATCGAACAGTCCGGTTACGCCGTTCATGGTGATATCAACGGCCTCGGCACCGACAAGTGCTGCTGACCCATCAACCTGTATATTGCCATTTTGCACGATACGCGGCGCGACCATCGCAACATAGCTTGAACCATTGATCAACGCGTTGACCCGAGCGCCGTTTTCCAATGTAATCGCCGAAGCCGGGTTGGGCGTGCCGGTAAAATTGATTGTGCCATTATTGCCAACAAAAAGGCTCGCCGGGTTTATGTCGCTGGTCGATAATACCAAGCTGCCGACGTCAAAAACGGAATTGGCACCCAATATGATGCCGCCCGGTGTGTAAAACCAAATGCTACCAGCATTGCCAGAGCTAAATGTTGAAGTCACTGTTCCGTCAAACCGGACTGGCCGGTTTAAGACAGCTGCACCGCCTGCATCGACGGGAAGTATCCGGTTTAAAACAGCAAAATCAGGAGTGTTTGCCGAAAAAAACTCGGCGGTGGTTCCCGCTGGCTGAAACAGAACCGGCCCGCTGCCGGTATTGGTAGGTTGCCAATTAATGACCGTAAGATTGCCATTGATGAAAATCGTTGTTCTATTTGGCGATGTGCTGAATGTCGGGTTGCCGACAAGAACCGTTGGCGTTCCCTGAAATGACTGGGCCGCTACTTGCTGCGAAAATCCGGCAGTGGCAATTGCGAGTGCTGCTGCGCCGAAAAGAAAACGGCGTGAAGCATGGCGCGTTAGCTTTGGAGCCGTTTGAGGTGATAAAGCAGGATATACCATTAGCGGCTCCACGGAATGAGTTTTGCGGTTAACGACATCAGAATGCGGACATCGCCCTTGCTGCCTTGCAACCCGGTTGTCTTGAGTGGGGCGGCAGCATAAATGCTCAGCTGCGCTTTGTTACCCCACGCGACATTGACTCCGCCTCCAACCGAGTAAAGATTCTCGCGTCCGGACACATAGGGCGGTGCAAACCGGTCTTTATTCCACACCCGTGCCGCATCAAAAAAAGCGAAAGGCTGGGCTGACACATTGTCACGTGATTTTGGCTGCAACTTAAACAAACGCAGTTCGGCGCGCGAACCGATGCCGCTATCGCCAAGCAAACTGCCTGCGTCATAACCACGACCCACAGTGTAATTTCCCGCAGAAAATTCCTCGAAAGAACTGAGCGCATTCGGCGAATATTGCCCGCGGGTTTCTAAAGCGAAGGTGATATTTGGCGTAGGGCGGAACTCAACATAAGTTCGCGCTCGCCCGACGAAAGCTGTCGGGTCAGCCTCGATACGGCTGAGCGGCGTAAATGGTGGTAGGCAATTGACAAAGCCTACCCCGCAACTGCGGCTAGCGCCAAAAGCAGAAATGCCCTGCCGCACCTCAAAATTGCCGCCATAGCGCCAGCGTGGTTCTGCGGTCGAATAGCCGGTTTGGCTGGAAAGGCTTGCTGGGTCGACCTGATCAAAATCCATCCGCGCGTAAATTATGCGCAGCTTGTCCCTAATCAGCGGAACAGGACCGAATTTGATTTCTTGTTCCACCAGCTCAAGCCCGCCAGATACTATCAAGTTGCGACTTTGCCTGCGAATGACAGGGAAGCTTGCATCGAAGCTTGCAACCAGTGTTTCCGACTTTATCGGTGCTGGCGGATTGAGCGTTGGTGATGTCCATGCATAGGTGATGTCGGCGCCGAGCCGCAAGCCGCTGGCGCCAGCCAAGAAGCTATGCCCGGCCTGAACAATGGTTTGTTCGTGAATGTCGAAAGTGTTGTAGACACTCGCGCTCGTTTGGTCACCCAAACCAGTCAGTCCGTTGATTTTGATGCCCACAAGTCCGCCAAAGCGGCCTGTATCCGGTCCGGCTAGATTCTGGACATTGGCCTCAACTTCGAACCGCTGATGTGTAACCGCGACCTCCGCCAAAACTTCTCCGGGTGCGGTCCCGGCAGGTCTCAGCGTCAAGCGGACGTCATAACCTGGAATGTCGCGCGCAAGCAATATGGCCCTCTCGGCTTCAACGGCGTTGAACAGCGGTTGTAGGGTCAATGGCTCCAGATATCGGGCGATCAGTCGCTCGGACGGTCCGGCGTCACCCCTGACTTGTATCTTTACCAGCTTGGCCATTAAGACGTCGAATTTCAATATACCGTCAGCGGCTATGCGCTGCGGCAAGACTTGTACTGCTGCCAAATAGCCCGCCTTGCGCAAGGTGGTAGCCGCCCGGTCACGGATTGTGCAAATCTCGGCGACCGGCAGGCTCTTTCCGGCAAATTGGCGCCAGCTATCCTCCAGCGCCGCAGCCGGGATGCCCTGCAAATTTGTAAATTCGACCTGCGAGAATGTTACCCTGACATTGGCGAAACTTGGATCGGCAAGCGGGCAGGGCGCATATTCCAAGCCTCCATCGACCGATAGGCGACTGCCTTGCGGCCGGATTTTTGGCAGCGTCTTGCTTTCAAGTTCGTCGCGCGTTGGGCCGCTGGCGGTCTGTGCATGGACGTCCGCCGGTGCAATTATGCCAAACACCAGCGGAGCGGCTACCGCAGCCCAAACGCTATTTCCAACGCGCAACGCCATATTTTCCCCTCTGGCTCCGAAGCGGAACTGTGCGTAAGCGCAGCTCCCGACTAGCTTTCACCCACATTCAGACCAAAGACAGCATAATCAAAGGCGTATCTTCGATCCCCCTGCGACCAAGGGATTGGGATGCTGGAAAATATCAAACCTCCATTGCACCCATGAGCATCACTATACTGCAAAACCTGCCATATACAAACAACTTACCGGTGCTGCGCAGGTCTAATTCAGGATCCGCTTATAGGTACCGGATCTGCCTGGGCGAAGGTTTCAGCCAAGAGCTCGCCCTGCGTCTGACAGCCCCGGGACAGCAAATTGGACGCCATTTTGTCCAACGCCTCGTCACCATTTACCGTCAATTGCACCAGATTTATTGTAACGGCGTCGCTACCGCCCGATCTCATGATTGTATATCGCCCGCCGTCGACCGGCGTCACCTGATTTGGCCAACTTGCGGTGGGCTGGCCTTTCAGGAAGTTTGCCGTTCCTGAAGCCAGCGATGACGATGCCGTAAGCTTGAGCGGCTGCGCTGTGTCGGCGCGCCAAAGTTGCAGCCTGCTAAAATCCGGAACGCAAATCGTCCCGCTTTTGGAAATATCAACAAACCACAAATTCGGGCTTCGCGCTGCTACCTTTGGCGTATTGGTACCGCGAACAGCCCCCGTCCGTGCGCGGCGTACCGAACTGGTTTTGATGAGGCTCGCAAGGCTTTTCGGCCCTACGTTGTTGGCGGTTGGCGCGCTCGAAGTGCTGAACGTGCCCGGCCCACGCAACGTGCGGGTGCCGCGCTCGTCGAGTACCGTCAACGTTTCGCCCGCTTTCAGTGTGACTGGCTGATTTGCCTGCAGTTTTTTGCCTGGCTTGTAATTTTGCCCCGCCGGACCCTGATATTTGATGACCATCGGCTCTGCCAAGGCTGCTGGGGCCAGTGCAAAAGCCAAAGCAGCCATCGCGGCTGCGCATATCTTGTTGTCAGTCCAACGCATAATATCCTCCTGGATGAGCGTTCTTCATACGGTATAACAGATTAGCGAGAGCAGAATCGTCAGGATTGGACAAAACCGTCGCTTGCAGCTTTTCTATAGCACAATCCTTGCCATCGGCCGCAGCGTTAAGCAAAACGGTCAGTTCTTGCCGATCGATTGCAGATATGTCCGGCCGCGGTTCGAAAATGTCGACTGGCAGGGCTCGTCCGCGCAGCTGGACGGAGCCCAAGGGTCGCCACCAATCAAGGCCCGACCGTTCGACGGCTTCTCGGCTGGCCAATACGCCCGTCTTGGTTTGTTTGTTCGCACTTTCCAGACGGCTGGCGGTATTCATGCTGTCGCCTAGCGCTGTATATTGGATGCGTCCTTCGCCGCCGAAATTACCGATGACCGCCTCGCCGAAATGAAGGCCCACCCGAGTCATGCCGATAGGCGGAACCCCCGCCGGCGCTGCTTTGCGGAACGCTTCGCCGGCCTGCCATAGCTCATAGGCTGCTTTTGCAGCGCGTTGGCCGTCGTCGGGCCGGGAAATTGGCGCGCCCCAGAAGGAGACGGTGGCGTCGCCAACGAATTTGTCGATCGTGCCACCATATTTAAGGATGACCGAGCATAACGCGTCGAGATAGGCGTTCAGCAAGCTTGCGACCATTTCGGGCTCGATCTGATGCGACAGGCTGGTAAAACCCTCCAGATCGGAAAACACGACAAATATCTCTCGTTTTTCCCCATGAAGGGCCAGCCGGTCGGGCTGATCGAGAATCTCCTTCGCTATGTCTCTGGGCAAATATTTCCCAAGCGCGCCTTGCGCAAAGCGTCGTTGTTGCGAGTCGATTTCTCGTGCCGCCATGCTAACCGCCAACAAGGCCATTGCCCAGCCGATCAGCCAGCCAAACGTAGGCAGATTCTGCGTATCGACGCCGTTCAACTGCGCAATGAAGCCAAGACTGCCAAAGAAGATGACCTGCAGGCCTACGGATAATGCGGTTCGCAATCCGCTGTGCTGCAGGCTGGTCAGCCCGCCCGCGATTACCACCAATATGGCAAGTGTCCAGCTCGCCCATCTTGGCGTTGGAGCAAGCCGCGTTCCGTCGAGCAATTGAGCGAGCATGCTGGCGTGCACATCGAGACCAATCGTTGGTTTTTCTGTCATCAACCGCAGCGGTGTTTCAAATTCGTCCACATCAATGATGTCGCCGCCGATCAGCACATATCTGCCCTTCAATTGCTCGGCGAGGGCGAGTGCAAGCTCCGGATTGGCGAGCAGATCGATGGGCAGCGATGCGAATAGCGGCCTGTCCTCAAATTTGGCCACGCGGTAAACAATCGACCCCTGATAGTCCTGGAACTTCCGGTCGCCCGGCACCAGCGAGCGGGACAGGATCGGAGGCAATCCTTGTTGCACCTGAGGCCAGCTGCGAACCACATTGTCAATATCGACTTCCAGCCTGATACTGGTGGGCTGTGTGTTTGATCCGTCGAGAGCCGTCATGAAGCTGTCGAGGAAAGCCTGCTGGCGGGCCTGAATATTGTTGGTGTTGGTCAGAGTATCGGCGTAAGCAAGAACGGTAGGCGTTTTCATTGCCCGTAGTGCAGACAGCAATGCCCCATCCTCATCCTGCGGCTGGTCGATCAATATGTCGATGCCCACCGCTTTCGCACCCATCGCATCGATATTGGTCAGCGCCCGTGCCAGCATCGCCCGGTCGAGCGGTGACCGCTTCTTGGTGTCAATCAACGTGTCGTCATTATAGACCACTTTGATAATTCTGGTGTCTTGGTCGACTTTTGGCGCAAGATAGGTTGTACGCAGATCGTAAAGCGCCCGTTCCGCGTCGCCAAGCAGGATGATATGCCAGCTATAACGGGCAACCAGAATTGCCAAAGCCAGCATGGCAAGAGTTGCCAGCAAACGCACAGAACCGAGTTCGGAGACAAGTCGCCCCGCCTTTCGACTTACCGCCTGCGAACGTCGCCCAGCACCGGAAACGTGATCGGCGGTCACAGGCAGCGGTCAGCTCCCGCCCAGAAAATTGCGCGCACCGTCGCCGACAATAGCAAAGCCCGCCCAGTAAAATGGGTGCGAGGTATCCGGGTCATCCATTAAATTCAGCTGCGCCTGCCGCATCGCCTCGGCCACCGACATGTCGCGGGTCAAAAACAGCCCGGAAATCAAGCGCTGCGTGGCGTCGTAGGCCTCGGGCGCCGGCCAATGGCTGGCAATGACGCTGCGTCCGCCAGCGCCGATAAAGCTGCGCACCAGTCCATCGAGCGCCGTCCCGCCGCCAACATTCAGTCCAGCCTCCTGCGTTGCCGCCGAACTGGCCTGGCTCGCTGTATCGCACGCCGACAATATCACAACATCGGCGTCGATTTTCAGGTCGAAGATCTCGGCAAAGCTGAGTAGTCCATCCGACGTTCCGCTACCGATTGAGGTCAGCAGCGCAGGGCGGGCAGGGCACCCAATCCGGGGTGCGGTAACCAACCCGTGCGTAGCGAAATGGAGGATACGATAATTATTGAGGTCAGGTTGTACTTGTATGGCGGCATCAGTGAATTGTGCACCGGTTACAACTTTCGCCGAGTCTTTTCCGACAAGATTTGCCGCCATAATAAGTTCGGTTGCCGCGATTGGCTTGTTCCACTCGTTGAGCGGCCAGCTGCAGTCCAGCGTGTCGAACGCCGACGGCCCGCGGATATCGGCCATCACCACCTGCGAAAAGGCCGGGGCGTTACTGCCAAAGCCGAGATATTGACGCTGCGCCGCTGATTTGGGGGCGATGCGGGCATCTCGAAAGCTGCGAGCCGATATTGCAGTACTGACGGATGTGCGTCGCCCGAGCCACTGGATATCTCTGAAATCGAATTCGTCGCTGCCTTGTTTTGCGTTCCGGGTCGCATAGACATCCACACTGGCCTGATCGGTAATGAGAAGGTTCACTGGCAATTGCAGCATCGCGCCATCGGGCTCGAAGATCAAATGCCGCGCCGCAGTCAATTGCGGCGCAACGGGCGCAAACAGGTCAAGAAACAATTTACGCGCGAGCATAACGTCAAAGGGATAGGTGGTTGCCTCGCCATTCTCCCATGTTGAAATGGTGTCGCGTAGCGCGGCGACCTGCGCGGTCAACTCCGCAGCACTAATCTTCAGACGATATCCGTTGGTTGTATTGGTATCAGCATAGATGGCGTACACCGCGTTTCCGGCAATCGCCAGCTTGAAATAAGCTTCGCCCGCACCAAGCGTCGCCTGCATTTCAGCCAGCGACAATGGCTGTTTGGATACCGCTCGAAATTGCGGGTAAGCGGTGAGCTCGGCCTGCGTTGCGGTCTGCTGCTCGGACAGCGATGCAAGATCGGCCCGCTGGATTTCGAGCAACGGCAAAGCGGCGCTGTCCTGCTGCGCCATCTGGGTCAGCCGCGCAAGTTCGATCCGGGCTCTTTCGATATCACGCGACAGGGTGACCGATTGCCGGAACAATCGCGCCGCCTCTCCGCCGCCAGCCTGAAGTTCGCGCGCCAGCACCTCCATCGAATCAGCGGCACCCGGGCGGATCAGCGTTTGCGCGGCAAGAAACAGGTCCTGCGCCAGCGCAGGCTCTTGCGCTATGCCATCGCTCAAAAGGTCGAAATAGGGCTTTATCTGGTTGGCAAGCCCAGTTGTGCTGCCCTGATTGGCGACGGTGCTAGCGATGACTTTCCGGTACAGCGCCAGCGCCTCCACCCGGCTGCCCCGCCGGACAAGAAATGCCGCGAGCCGCGCACGAACATTATTGACTGCGCTAGTTTCAGGATAAGTCGTTTCAAGCAACAATAGCGCATTATCGAACAAGCCGCGCGCAGCCCCAAAATTGCCCTGATCTTCATCGGCAAGCGCCATTTCGGTCATGATCTGTGCGCGCAAACGGGCGATCGATGTGACCCGCCCTTCACGAACCCGGACTGCGTCATCCAGCGCAAGGGCCATATAACCGCGGCCTTCACCCGGTTTGCCCTGCAAGCGCGCTATGGTTCCGCGCAATTGCAGCGACTGCGCGTCGATAATTGCAGCGCGTTCGGTAGGCGTAAGCTTTGTGTCCTGTTTTACACTGAGCGTCGCAGTATTAGGATTGCTGCCGTTAAGTTCGGCGGTAATCTGTCCTCCAAGCTCGATGGCACCGCCCGCTTCTATGGCCCCTCTGTCAAACGGTGCGACCGGGCGATCGAGCAGTGCCAGCGCTTCGACCAGACGCTGCTGGTTGAGGAGGTGCATGGCCTCGAAATTGCGGCGCAGGCGGACCTGAACCCGGTCGGTCACGGTATATTTCCGTGCCAAAGCAAACAAAGTGTCGGCCTGCTCAAACTCGCCAAGATTCGAGAGTTGCAAAGCGCGATTTACGGCATATTCGTGCAGCCGCTGATCACGTTCGGCGGTGGTTTCCTTCATGTCACGTATCGTTGCTGCGTCAGCTTGTTGCTGCAAGGAATCAAAAAATTGGGCAGCTTCGACAAAGTTGCCGCTGTTGTTGCGACGATAACCCTCGGCTAGCGCTACCTGCGGATCGAGCGCTGCCGCCTGCGAACGGGCAAAGGCCGTGGCATCTTGCGTCCCGGTAGTCGCAATCTCAAGCTTACCGGGCAATATCTTATCGGCCACTATCGTGCGCAATCCCAGCCGCAAGGCGCTGTCGTAGGCAGCAAGCCCCTTGGCGGCATAGGTCACTTTGCCTTTAGAGTATTTATATGCCGTATAACCGTTGTCGCAGCTTGCCTGCTGTGCGCCCGCCAGTCCCTCTAAAACAACCGCCGTCCAATTGCCGCATGACCGGTTTTCTGTCCGCGCAGTGGAAATACGCGCTTCGACGGCGGCAAAATCACCGCGCAGCGCGAAAATCTGACCAACGGGCTGCGTTGCATCGCGGCACACGAGTGTCCAGGCGCGATCAAATATGTCCGATATCGCCGGGTCGGCCGATTTGCTTTGCGCCTGACATAACGCACCACCGCCCGACCCGATGCGGAAACTGTCCATCAGGCTTGGCTTAAGCGATTGGCCCCACAGCGGTGATGCCACGGCAGCGCTGACCAAAATCACAGCCCCGAAAAGTCTTGGCGTTCGCATTACTTTCCCCCAACCGGCGCAGACCTACTGGTGCTGTCGGCGGTGCAAGTTTATGTGCGACCCATAAACAGTATTTCTTCCTTGGGATGGAGACTACGCTAAAAATTGCTGCATCGTAAAACGGTTTTTTCCGGTCTATGTCGCCAGCAGATCCCGCACCGAGACCTTCAGGCTCTGACGGCAGGCCAAATAGCCCACAAGGCACACGGTCGCCACCATGGCAAAGACCATCCCAACTACCCGCAGAATATCTGAGTTGTAGGTCAGATTGAACTGGGCCTGGTAAATCAGTAATCCCGCGCTCCAGGTGCCCATGATAGCACGAGCGGTGGCAATCAGGGCCGTAACGCCCCAATCATAGAAATTCAGCCTCAGTCAATCCTTTTCCCTGTTATGCGGCGAACGGCTCCCTGTTATACAGGAACAAATTCCCTGTTATTTTCTAGGGAATTCAGGTCCAAAGCGCAGGAAAACTGCCGGTTTGACGCCATAAAGCACCATTAATCAGGCTCGGAATTTTGATATTTTCCCTATAAATTCCCTGCATAACAGGGAATTTGGCACAGAGACCGTATCGAGCAGGACTGTGTGCTGCACCACTTAGTTTTTAACCTATTGATTTACAACAGATTTAATTGTACGAGACACTTGCTGTTTCTTGCCGGTGAGGCACTTCCCACTTCGATAATTCAGCAATTGTGACCTCTGCCATGCTCGATTGGTTCGCGGCAGCCACATAATGCGACACCTCTGCGTCGTTTGAATGTAAGCTAATCGCTTTCATCCCAGGGTTCCCAATGCCCAGCTCTGCCATGCGCCGCATTATCGCTTTGCGAAGACCGTGCGCCGAACAATGTTTCAGGTCTGCCGCATCGCACCAATCGCGAAACATATTGCCGAAGCTCGCCGCCGTGTATGGCCCGCCACGCTCACTGACCAGATAGTGATCGAAGCCATGTGGCGGCAGCGCATCGATGGCATCCTTCAGCTGCGGTGCGATTGGCAATACGCACGTCTTGTTGACGAATGGGTGTCAGCGATTGGACTGAACGCGCGCGAGTTCGGTACACATTCACTACGTCGAATGAAGGCTTCGCTAATCTACAAAGCGACCGGCAACCTGCGTGCTGTGCAAATATTACTGGGGCACAGCAAAATAGAAAACACGATACGCTACCTTGGAGTAGACATCGACGATGCTTTCACCCTGGCTGAAGGCACGGAAATATGAACGGCTGGCCCTTCGTGCACTTCGAGGGGCCGGCTCCGATTGGCAAACCGCATGGCTGAAAATGGGCCGGCGCGGACAGTCCAATTTCCGGCTACTCGGCCTGAAAGTCGACGTTGGGCGTCTACTCCTCACAAAATCGAATGATGAACGAAGCTATCCTTTGTTGAAGTTTGATCACATTGCGGCATAATGATCGGGCCGGCTACTGTTACTTGAAAGTTTTACATAATGCGCAGAAAATGGATTTTGCTGGCTGCTGCAGGGCTTGCCAGTTTGGGTGCGGTCACTTGGAGTGCTATGGCAAGTAATGTCGAAACGCCTGATTATAGGGTGTCCAGCAAGAGCGGTAATTTCGAGATCCGTGAATACGGTCCGACAATTGTCGCAGAAGTAACGGTCGCAGGAGAGAGAGACAAAGCTATCCAGCGTGGTTTTGGCATTATTGCGGATTATATTTTTGGCAACAATCTATCGTCCGCAAAGGTCGCGATGACCGCTCCGGTTACCCAGCAGTCCAGCGAAAAGATCGCCATGACCGCGCCAGTCACTCAGCAAGCCAAAGGTCAATCCTGGAACATACGTTTTGTTATGCCGTCAAAATACACGATGGAAACGCTGCCTAAGCCGGTTAATCCCGAAGTCGCGTTGATTGAATTGCCAGCGACGCGTTTTGCCGCAATTCGCTTTTCGGGGTCCGCCAGTCAGGATTCGCTCGATCAGCAAGAAGCGCAGTTGCGGGCGTTCATGGCGGAGGGTGGCCTAACTGCCATCAATACGCCCCAATACGCATTCTACGATGCGCCTTGGACGCTTCCGTTCATGCGCCGAAATGAGATCATGATTGAGATTACCACTAAATAAGATCTGTAATATGCACGATGCGCCGTTTGTGCACACCGAGGGCCCCTTTCTCTCCGCAAAATGGCATGTCTGCAATTCGACGCATGCCGTCAGGCTGTAAATGGGCGTGGAGCGGACTGTCTGCTTCTGTGCGTGGATCGATGAATAACTGCCGTTTAGGCCTGTCAGAACGCTTGGCTGTTGCCGCTAATAATGGAGTCTTTTGATTGTTGATGTCTAGGCGAGATTTTCCGAAGTGAATGCGCACACAGGCGCCAGATCAATAATGACCTGAAGTTCGGGGTCTAAGAGATGGCGACTGGGCATTATGCTCTCCTTTAAATTTCAGCTTCAGCCGACATAATCGTTCGGCCATCATTTGCGAACGCCGCCAATGAAACTACGCTACCATCGACACTACCCACCAAGTGCAGTGGCTCACCGGTAAAGGCGGGCGATACGGCGCGCATGGAAAACTGCGTCAACGCATTTTGCCCTAATTCGTGTGCAGCAAGGTCGAGCAGCATCGATGCGATTAGCGGACCATGCACCACTAAGCCGCTATAGCCCTCCACGCTAGTCGCATAAGGCTGGTCATAATGGATGCGGTGGCTGTTGAAGGTGAGCGCCGAGTAGCGAAAGAGAAGCGGCGCTGACGGAATGATACTGCGGTAGATGGGCCAGGCGGATAAATCCACTGTTCCTTCGTTCTGCGTGGTTGGTGCTGCGGCGGTGGGGGCGTCGCGGTAAACCACCGATTGCCGTTCGTTGATTGCCAAAACACCCCCTGCCCATGTTTCATGATCGATCGTCACAAACACCAATGGGCCGCTTGCGCCCTGTTTCTCGGCGATATTGGATATCGTTGACCGACGAGAAATCACCATGCCTGATGTAAGCGGAATGAGAAACCTGACATTGCTCGATGCCCACATCCGGCGAGGCAGGGGGACCGGCGGCATGAAATCGCCGCGTTTGGGATGGCCGTCGGGACCGAGTTCGTCCGTTGCCGTTTCGGGAAGGCATAGGCACCAGTGAATTGCTTGCGGCGCGACTTCGCTTGTTTCTCGACTATCTATCGTCGCACGAAACCGTTGGAGCAGCGCCGGAGTCAGGACATCCGATTGCTCTTGCGTCCGGCCTATCCATGCGTCCCACTGGCCCATCAATAAGACCTCGGCAAACCGAGAACATGCTCTGCCACGAAAGACAGGATCATATTCGTGCTAATCGGCGCGACCTGATAAAGCCGCGTCTCGCGGAATTTACGTTCGATGTCATATTCCGCGGCAAAGCCAAACCCACCGTGCGTCTGGACGCAAGCTTCACCGGCGGCCCAACTCGCTTCGGCGGCTAGCAATTTCGACATATTGGCTTCCTCGCCGCAATTCTCGCCCGCTTCATATTTCCTAAGCCCTTCATGCACCAATAATTCGGCGGCACGCATTTGCGCATAGGCGCGCGCAATCGGGAACTGCACGCCCTGATTTTGGCCGATTGGGCGGCCAAACAAAACGCGTTCCTTGGCGTAGTTGGTCGCTTTGTCGATAAACCATTTGGCGTCGCCGATACACTCTGCGGCAATCAGCAACCGTTCCGCATTCATGCCCGACAGGATATATTTGAAGCCTTGTCCTTCCTCGCCAATCAGGTTGGCTGCGGGGACGCGCATATCTTCGAAGAAGACCTCGGTGGTTGAATGGTTCATCATTGTTTCAATCGGGCGGATGGTCAGTCCATGGCCCAGCGCGTCGTTCACGTTGACGAGAAACACCGACAGCCCGTCGGTCTTTTTCACCGCCTCATCGCGCGGAGTAGTGCGAGCAAGAAGCAGCAGCAGGTCGGAATGTTCGATCCGGCTCGTCCAGATTTTCTGGCCGTTGACGACATAATGGTCGCCATCAAGCTTGGCGGTAGTTCGCAACGCCAGCGTGTCGGTGCCGCTGGTCGGTTCAGTCACGCCAAAGGCTTGCAGGCGCAGTTCGCCGGTCGCAATCTTGGGCAAATAGGCGGCCTTCTGCGCGTCCGACCCGTGGCGGAGTAACGTCCCCATGATGTACATCTGCGCATGGCACGCGCCGCCGTTGCAGCCCTGTTTCTGGATTTCCTCCAATATCGCGGCTGCCCCCGATATCGGCAAACCCGCCCCGCCAAATTCCTCGGGGATTAGTGCGGCGAGATAGCCAGCATCGCCAAGTGCGGTAACAAACTCGGTCGGATAAGCCCGCTCGCGGTCCTTGCCGCGCCAATATTCGCCCGGATATAGCTGGCAAAGCTTGGCGACTTCTTCGCGGATGGCGGTGTAATTGTCGTGCATCAATTTCTGCCTTCTAATATGCCGCGCGCAATCACCTGCGCTTGAATTTCTGCAGCACCTTCAAAAATGTTGAGGATGCGTGCGTCGCACAGCACGCGGCTGATTTCATATTCGAGCGCATAGCCGTTGCCGCCATGGATTTGTAAAGATGCATCGGCGTTGGCCCAGGCAACTTTGGCAGCCAACAGCTTGGCCATACCGGCCTCGATGTCGCAGCGTTTGCCCGAATCCTTTTGACGCGCAGCGAAATAGGTAAGCTCGCGTGCCATGACGATATCGACCAGCATCATTGCGAGCTTGTCGGAAACACGCGGGAAATCGATGATCGCTTTGCCGAATTGCTTGCGGTCCGACGCATAATCATAGCCCAGATCAAAGGCGCGCCGCGCAACACCAACGGCTCGCGCAGCAGTCTGAATCCGCGCGCCTTCGAATGTGCACATCAACTGCTTGAAACCTTGCCCCTCTTCTCCGCCCAGCAACGCGTCGTCGGGGGCAACCATGGCGTCGAAGCTCAGCGCGTATTCACGCATGCCGCGATACCCTAGAACTTCGATTTCGCTGCCATCCATCCCTTCTGCGGGGAAGGGGTCGGCTTCGGTACCTCGGGGTTTGGGGACCAGCAACATCGACAATCCGGCATAGCCAGACGTATCGGGTTTGGTTCGCGCCATTAGCGTCATCAGGTCGGTGCGCGCGGCGTGGGTGATCCAGTTTTTTGTACCGGTTATCTCCCACCCCTTGTCGGTTTTTACAGCCCGGGTTGAGAGGCTCGCCATGTCGGACCCGGTATCGGGTTCCGTAAAAACAGCGGTGGGTAGCACCTCACCGCCAGCAATTTTTGGCAACCAATAGGATTTTTGAATCTTGGTACCGCCGAGCATGATGAGTTCGCCAGCAATCTCGGACCGCGTGCCTAGTGAGCCTGAACCGATCCAGCCGCGCGACAGTTCTTCGGTAATGACGCACATCACCAATTTGCCAAGGCCAAGCCCGCCAAATTCTTCGGGAATGCATACTCCAAAAGTACCCAATGCGGCCATTTCCGAAACAATCTCATCGGGGATCAGCGCGTTGGCCAGATGCCATCGGTGCGCATGGGGCACGATACGGTCATCGGTAAAGCGGCGATATTGGTGACGCACCTGATTGAGCGCGTCGTCATCAAGGCTGTCGCTGATACTTCCGCCCGCGCGGATAAAGTCAATCAGCGCCAAGCGGTTGGCAGCGGTGTTGCCCGATGCAAATGGGGTAAGTATTGCAGCGTGTTCGGTCAAACCGAAATCTGCGGGGCGGATATATTCATTCTGCCCCATCGGCAATCCGCCGGCCAATTGCGCCAGCGTTTCACCAAAAGCGATTTGCAGAACTAATTGCTCGCCGACGCCTTGATGGCG
>JANLSY010000322.1:0-9919 GCA_031362665.1 Sphingomonadales bacterium | reverse complement strand
CGGCCATGCCCTTATGTGGCTTGAAGTCTGTCATCTCGGCTCTCCTGCCGCCCGTCATGCCAGAATCCGCCAGATGTGCCAAACCAACAGTTTAACGCCATCTTAACCATCCTTCGCCAATGTAAACGGGACACACGTGTCGCGACGCACATCGACAGGACCATAAGATGGATAATTTGCGCGGATTTGAGCCATTTGGATCGGACAATGACGCCGACCTGCCCGGCTATGCCGCTTTCGACGAGGAAGACGCAGCCATCGAAGCGCCACCCGTAGTTTCGGGTGACGAGCGCCGCATGCAGGTGCGCGCTTATAATTTCTGGACTGCGCAGCTTCACGACAAGAATTATCCTTGCATCGAGGAACTAGACCCGACTTCGGTCGAGGATTTCCGCGACTTCAGCGTGTTACTCGACTTTACTTCGGGCATCGAAAACCCCTCGATCGAATATCTGGGCGAAAAGCTGCGCGTCGAATGCGGTCTGGGCGAAGATGTTACCTATCTCGATCAGGTGCCAAGCCGTTCGTTGCTATCGCGTATTACCGACCATTATCTGCAGATTATCGCCAACCGCGCGCCGATCGGTTTCGAGGCCGAGTTCGTCAACGATCGCGGCGTCAACATCATGTATCGCGGCATATTGCTGCCTTACTCGTCCGACGACGACACCATCGATTTTATCTACGGTGTGATCAACTGGAAAGAAGCGATGGTCGCCGAAGAGGCCGCACCGTTGCAACTTGAAGTCGAACAGGCCCTTGCCGCCGCACCGCCGCGTCAAGAGCATGTGCCGGTTTGGGCCGATGGACCGATTGCAGGGAATCTAGTCGAACAACCTGTCGTTGACGAACTCGAACTCGGCGAAGATTTCGCCTTTGAAGAGGCGCAGCCCGATGAGAATTCGTCACTCGCCGACTGGCTCGACGCCGCCCGGCAAAGTGCTGATAGCGCGCGCGATGCTGACCTTCGTACACGCGAAGCACTATATCAGGCGATAGGCCGTGCGCATGATTTTGCCTTGGTCGCAGCCAAGTACCCGGCAGATTATACCGAATTGCTGAACGATGCAGGCTTGACTGTGCAAGAACGTGCGCCATTTACACCGATTGTTAAGCTGGTTTTCGGTGCCGGTTATGACAAAACGCGCCTCACCGAGTTCGCCACCGCGTTGCAGTTTGCAGACCGCAATGCAGTGTCGATGGGCGGCCTTGCCGACATTCTGTCCAACTATGACGGCGGCCTAAAAGGCATCATCGCGGCCGAACGCCGCGCAAAGAAAGTCGCATCCGGTCAGCATGTTGCGGCAACTCAAGCAGATCCGCGGCCACGGCTTCGTAACGCGCGCGCGCGCGACCTCAGCGAATTTGCCGGAGTTGGCGAAGAATTTGTCCTGCTCGTTGCCCGCCGCGACGCCGATGGGAACGTCGCGATTGTCGGCGCTGTCGAAGCGGATTCAGCCATGACCGAGAAGGCGTTGCGCAAGACCGCAGTCTGACCTAACGCTAAGGTCGAATGACCGACAGCTTTGCCCTCGACTACGCCCAAAAACTGATCGTTTGCGAAAGCATCACACCCGCTAGCGGCGCGGTGTTCGATGTGCTCGAGACGATGCTGTTGCCCCTCGGTTTTACCGTCGAGCGTTTCATGGCGGGCGAAGGGGACGACAACCCCGCGCATGGCGCTCCTGTCGAAAATCTATTTGCAATCCGGGTAGCTCCCGGCCGCCATTTCGCCTTCGCAGGCCATCTCGACGTCGTACCTCCGGGCGAAGGTTGGCATAGTAACCCGTTCGTCCCACAGATTCGTGGCGATTTACTCTACGGTCGCGGCGCCGTGGATATGAAAGGCAGCATCGCGGCCTTCGTCGCGGCGCTGCATGACATTCCGGCAGACACCGGCACAATCAGCCTGATCATCACCGGCGACGAGGAAGGCCCCGCTATCCATGGCACCCGCGCGCTGATCGACCATATGCAAAAACGCGGTTCGATTCCGGATGCATGTCTTGTAGGTGAGCCGACGAGCGTAAACCGCTTGGGCGATATGATGAAAATCGGGCGGCGCGGTTCGGTGAATATGTGGATTTCGGTTGCAGGCACGCAGGGTCATGTCGCCTATCCGCATCTGGCCGATAATCCGATTCCCAAGCTGGTGGCCATTTTGGCGGAGATCGAGGCGATACATCTCGACGATGGGACCGATTGGTTCCAGCCTAGTAATATTGAAATCACCGATCTGACGGTAGGCAATAAAGCGACCAATGTCATTCCGGCAAAGGCCGAAGCGCGATTATCGATCCGCTTTAACGATCTGCAAGATGGCGAGGCGCTAGTGGCGCGAATCCGCGAACTCGTCGTGCGCGGGGGCGGAACATTGACCGCAATGATCTCCGGCGAGGCGTTCCTTACCCCACCCGGCGAACTGTCGGCAGCGATTTCGGCGGCAGTTGAGGCAGTCACTGGTGTGGTCCCAGAACCCTCGACCACCGGCGGCACATCTGACGCGCGCTTCCTGACCAAAATCTGCCCGGTGGTCGAATTCGGCCTGTGCAACGCCACGATGCATAAGTTGGACGAGGCGGTTGCAATCGCCGATCTTGATGCGCTCGCCGAGATTTACCGGCGCGTCACGATGAAAATCCTAGCTCTTTAAAACGATGTAAAGGGCACCTGCGCCGCCATGCTTGGGGTGGGCATTGCGAACCGCCGAAATATGCCGTGCATGACGCGAAGCCGCCAGCCAGTCGCGCACGACGGCGGCAATCGCACCCCTGCCCTCACCGCTAGCGCGATCATGCGCGCGGGGTTTACCGGTGACCAGCAAAATGACCTTGAATTTCTGCGCTATCGCCTGTTCGAGGGCGCCATCGAGCCGGGCATAAGCACGCGACAGGTTGGCATCATGAAGGTCGATGCTAATGTCAGGAACGAGGCCGCCGCGATGAATACGGCGGTCCCAATGGCCGTCGAGATTATGCGGAACGGCTAAAGCCGGCGGCGCATTTTTTAATGGTGGTAGTGCGCCGATTGGCTTTGCAGCGGATTTTGTCGGACGGACAGGCTTCGCAGGCGACGATGGAGCGTTGCTCTCAGCTTTTGCCTTCACCGCATGTAATGGCTTCACCGTCGCCATCACCTTGCCCCAAAGCACTTTTTCATCAGGACCGAGCGGGCGAGGCATAGTTTAGGGAATAAGCCGCGCGACCGAAGCTTTCGGAAGGAAGATCAGCGCCGCGCCGCGCGCAGACATGCCGCCTGCAATAGCTCGCGCACGGTCGCCCGCGCCCCAAAAGGTATCGACCCGGTTCGCGCCTTTGATTGCGCCGCCGGTGTCTTGTGCGATCCAGATGCCATTGGGCTCGGCGCGGTCCATCGACAACCAAAGCGGCGCGCCCAGTGGAATGAATTTCACATCGACCGCCGCGCTCGCTTCACCGACCACGGGATAGCCCATCGCCCCCAATGGCCCCGCGCCTGTGAGTTCGCGGAAAAAGACGAAGCTCTTATTCTCGTTCATGATCTTGCGTCCCTCTTCGGGGTTAGCGCGCAGATAAGCCACAATGCCTTGCATCGAACCATCGGTGATCAGCCCGCGATCCTTCATCAGCCGCCCGATACCGGTGTAACCGCGGCCGTTCTGGCTTTCATAGCCGATGCGCATGACGCCACCGTCGGGCAGCCTGAGCCGCCCAGACCCTTGGATTTGCAGGAAGAAAAAGTCGACGACATCGTTGGTGTAAGCGATTTCGAGACCGCGTCCCGCGAGCGAACCGCCTTCGATCGCGGCGCGGTCGTCATATTGCACCAGCTTGGTGCCGCTGACTTTGCCTCTTATGCTCTTGCCCTTGAGATCATCGGAAAACAGACCAAGATCAACATCGATAAGATCGGTTGGCCGTTTGTAAACCGGCACCTCGCAGCCGGGCTGGCGAGTCCGGCACCCTGCTATCTCAGGTTCAAAATAGCCCGTGGCAAATGCCCTGCCATCGCCGACCTGCACCGCGTCCATATGCGCTGCGAAAAAGGAAATGGCATCGCCGGTCCAGGTCTTGACCGCGTCGCAGGCCGCGACCCAATCGCTGCCTTGTGTCAGCCCGCTATTGTCGGTGCGACGGACCAGTCCGGGGCAGCTCGTGCGAAAACTGTCCATCGCCAGCTTTGCCTTGCGCGCATCAACCTTGAGCGAGCCGATTTCCGGCCCTCGCACGACGCCAAGCGTCGCTGCCGTGGTACCATCTCCCGGTATGGCAGCCGTGGGCAATGTTGCCTCGGGCGTTGACGGAATAGGCTTTGCTGCCTTGTCAGGGCTAGGTGCAGTCGATGTTGACGGCGTCGACGGCCCGCCATTGGGAATGATCCCGCTCGAACAAGCGGACAGCAAAAATGCCAATAAAGCGAAAAATACGGGCGCGCGTTTCATCGCGCCGATGAATCAGACCGAGTCGGTTTCGTCAAGCTTCCAGTTACGGTCGCCCGATTTCACATCGCGCATAAAGGTCCACACATCGTGCGTTTCGACCGCATCGGTCATAGAACCACCAATGACATTGCCGTCCTTGTCCTTCACCATTGCGGCGATATCGGCATCGAGGCGCAAAGTTATACGTGCTACCGGATGATCGTAATTGGCATCGACAATGCGCGCTTCGTCGATGCGCACCAACCGGTTTTCTAGCGTTTCACCACGCTCCAAACGGCCATCGATGGCTTCAGCAAAACTTTCATAGACATCGTCGTCGCACAGGAATTTGAGCGTGTCCTTGTCGCCCTTCCAATACGCCTCCAACACCAGCTTATAGGCCGATTTTCCACCTTCGATGAACAATCCGGCATCGAATTGGCGGTCGGCGTTGGCAATGGCGCGCAGCCCGCTTTGAGCGGCAAGTTCAACGTTTGTCATATCGCCTTGCGGTAACGCAGGTGCCGACTCACCCATGGCGACAGGCTGGCGAATGACTGGCGCGCCGGTGTCGAGCGGCTGGCGCGTGACCGGTTCTTGCTCATGGCCTGTGCGTTTGCCCAGCACCGAATAGAGGCGAAGGCCCAAAAAAGCGGCAACCAGCGCAAGCAAGACAATAGTAAAGGTCACAACGTCTCCAGATGGGCATTACATATAATGGCGTGATCCGAATGATCCGCCCCAGCTTTGCCCAATCGCGATATAAGCATGAGTGAAGATAGTTTCAAATAGCTTTACCGAAAGAAATGCAAGGCTGGGCCGATAGTTCCTCTTGCTTGCACTAGTGATTGCCCTTTTTATGCTTGCCTGCTAGGCGCTGCTCGCAATCGAGGGTGCGGGGTTTGCGCCCGATAATCTAACAGGAAAGCACGACAACACATGGCCGAAGAAGAAGGCAATATCATTTCGGAAGCACTCAAGCCAAATGGCGAGGACACCGCGCCCGCAGTCGGCATGCTGAATCAATATATCAAAGACTTGTCGGTCGAAAATCCGCAGGCACCGCATAGTTTTCAATGGGACGCGACCCCGCAGATCGACGTGCAGGTCAATATCCAGGTCAATGCGATCAACGATGAAATTCACGAAGTCGCGCTTAAAATGTCGGTGAAGGCCGAAAGCGACAACGGCGTCCATTTCTCGGTCGAACTCGATTACGGAACGTTGTTCGGTCTGCGCAATATCACCGACGAGCAGGCGCATCCGTTCCTGTTCGGCGAAGCCCCGCGTCTGATGTTCCCGTTCGCGCGCCGTGTTGTCGCCGACGCTGTACGCGATGCAGGCTATCCGCCGCTAGTGCTTGAGCCGATCGACTTCAATGCGCTTTATGTGCAGCAAATCGCGCAGGCCCAGCAAATGGCAGAGACGCAGCCCGCTGGCGAAGCGTAAAACCGGCTCGCCAGGTAGATAAATGAGCCTGGTCCGCAACAGCATCACCATCGGCGGGCTGACTTTGGTCAGCCGCGTCCTTGGACTTGTCCGCGACATGCTGATGGCGCGGTTCGTGGGCGCTGGCATGGCGTCCGATGCTTTCCTGATTGCGTGGCGATTGCCCAACCTGTTTCGCGCATTATTCGCCGAAGGCGCGTTTGCGGCGGTGTTCGTGCCGTTGTTCAACAAGAAGATGACCGAAGCAGAGCGCGAAGAAGCGGAACTCGGCTTGGTAGTCGCACGAAAATTTGCCAGTCAGGTGCTTTCGGTGCTGTTCCCGTTTCTGGTGATTTTTACCGTCGTCATGATGCTAGCTGCCGGACCAATTGTCTGGGCGATGACTGGCGGATTCCCTGATGGCGGACCGGAAAAATTCGATCTCGCCCGGCATCTGACGATTATCACCTTTCCTTATCTCGGTCTCATTTCGCTGGTGTCGCTGCTCGGCGGCATATTGAACTCGCTCAACCGTTTCTGGGTCAATGCGGCGGCACCAATATTGCTCAACATCTGCATGATTGTTGCTTTGGTGTTTTTCCGGGGCGACAGTGATGTCGAAACAGCTGCGACGCAGGCGGTGGCGGTGACCGTTTCCGGTGTATTGCAGCTATTATGGCTGATGTGGGCATGCCATCGTGCGGGGGCCAGCCTGAAGCTCTCGTTTCCGCGCCGGACACCCGATGTCAAAGTCATGCTGGCCCTGATCGCGCCTGCCGCCATCGGACAGGGCGCCATCCAGTTCAACCTGCTGATTTCGACATCGCTCGCGGCACGTTTCCTTCCCGAAGGCTCGGTTTCGTGGCTCTATTATGCCGACCGGCTTAATCAGCTGCCATTAGGGTTGATTGGTATTGCCATCGGCACCGCGATATTGCCTGCATTGTCACGGCAAATCGCAGGCGCCGACAGTAAGGCGGCGTCGGATACGCAGAACCGTGCAGTCGAACTCGCACTGTTTTTCGCCATGCCTGCAACGGTGGCATTGATCGTATCGGCAATGCCCATCGTCCACGGCGTATTCGAACATGGTGCGTTTACGCCGGAAGATACACTCGGCACCGCAGCGGTGTTGATGGCGTTTTCGGCCGGGGTTCCGGCCTATGTGCTAATCAAGGTGCTGACCCCCGGCTTCTATGCGCGCAGCGATACCAAAACGCCGCTCAGACTTGCCTTGTGGTCGATGCTAGTCAACCTGATCGGCAACCTCATCCTTATCTGGCCGCTGGCACATATCGGTGTAGGCGTCGCAACCGCGATATCGGCGTGGGTAAATGTGGCGCTTCTTTGGTTCACTTTGCGCAAACGTGGGCATATCGAAGTCGATGCGCGGCTTCGGCAAAAGGCGTGGCGCATCGTGCTTGCCGCTATAGCCATGGGAGTAGCACTTTGGTTCGGAAATGAACTCATCGAAGGCCAACTGGGCACCGGACTTTGGCGCCGCGTCGCTGTGCTCTCGGTCCTCGTTAGTGCCGGTGGTGCCGTTTATGCGCTGGCGATTTTGCTGCTGGGTGCCTATCGCCTCAGCGAACTGAAAACCCTGTTACGTCGCCGCGCCCCCGCGCCGACGGTCATTTCGAGCGAGTAAAATTATGCGCGTCGTTTCCGGCATCCAGCCTACCGGCAATCTCCACCTTGGCAATTATCTGGGCGCCATCCGCAACTGGGTGAAAATGCAGGATGAGATGGAGTGCCTGTATTTCCTCGCCGATCTGCACGCGATTTCGATGCCGCATAACCCGGCCGAGCTGACGGCAAACACCCGAGAGATGGCGGCGGCGTTGATTGCGTGCGGGCTCGACATCAACAAATCGATCCTGTTCAATCAGGCACAAGTTCCCGCGCATGCCGAACTGCAATGGTTGCTGACGGGCACAGCACGCATGGGCTGGCTGAACCGCATGACCCAGTTCAAGGACAAGTCGGGCAAGAACCGCGAAGGTGCCAGCATTGCGCTATTCACATACCCTGTGCTGCAAGCCGCCGACGTGCTCCTTTATCAGGCAACACATGTGCCGGTGGGCGAAGACCAGAAGCAACATCTCGAACTCGCGCGCGACATCGCACAAAAGTTCAACAATGATTTCGGCAACGGCACGGATATCTTCACCCTACCCGACCCGATCATTCCCAAGGAAACAGCGCGCATCATGTCGTTGCGTGATGGCACCGCGAAGATGTCCAAGTCCGACCCGAGCGAAATGAGCCGGATCAACCTTGCCGACGACGCCGATACGATCTTGAGCAAAATCAAGAAGGCGAAGACTGATCCCGAACCGCTACCGTCGGAAGCAGCAGGTCTGGAGGGTCGCGCCGAGGCGCAAAACCTTGTCGGAATTTATGCCGCCTTTGCCGAGCAAAGCGTCGATGCAACGCTCGCGCAATTTGGTGGGCAAGGCTTTGGCGCATTCAAGCCAGCTCTTGCCGAACTGGTGATCGAAAATTTCCGTCCGATCTCCGAACGGTTCAACGCGCTGAAGGACGATCACGAACAGATTGATGCCGCACTCGCCAAAGGTGCAGCGAAGGCGCGCGAATTGGGAACGCCAACGCTGAAATCTGCTTATGCCGCACTTGGGCTGCTGCGCTGAAACGCACGCCTGCTTCGTTCAACCGAAGTTCAGCGAAACCATGTTAGTTTTGAAACGTTACTGCTATGACGGCAACAAGCCGTCGCATGAGGATTTGCCATGAAAAACAGGTTCGTCACTTTTCTAGCCCCCGTCGCGCTACTCGCGCTTGGCGCCTGCGCCACGCCATTCAAGGCCGATGTTTCGCGGTTTCAGGAATTGCCTGCGCCACAGGGCCAGACCTTTGCGATCAAGGCGGCTGATTCGGCAAATGCAGGAGGCATTGAATTCGGCCAATATGCCTCGCTCATTGCCACCGAATTGCAAGAAATCGGCTATGTGCCCGCTTCGGGCGGAGCCGCCGACATGACCGTTACGCTCGATTACGCTGTCGATGCAGGCAAAGAGCGCACGGTTGTCCGCTCTGATCCGTTCTACGATCCTTATTGGGGCTTCGGCGGCTATTACCGTCCCTATGTTGTGCGCACCCGTCGCGGCGCGCGCTACATCACGGGATATTATGACCCATTCCTCTACAGCGGTTTCAACCGCGGCTATGACGTCGACAGTTTCACGGTCTACACCGCAAATCTCGATATGAAGATCGACCGTAACAATGACGGCAAACGCCTCTTCGAAGGCAAGGCCGAAGCAAAGTCACGCTCGAACAAGCTCCCTTATCTTGTACCGAACCTGGTCGAGGCGATGTTTACCGGATTTCCCGGAAATAGCGGAGAAACCGTCAGAATTTCGGTGGCGCCTGAAGACAAGAAATAAGACCGTTACCCAAAAGGCGTCTGGCTGATGTCGGGCGCCTTAACCCATCGGGTACAATATTTCCTTAGTCACTTTGTGCACCGCCGTCATCACTTCGTCGCTCAGCTTCAAATCGATTGCTGCAAATATTTCATCGAGCTGATCTTCGCGGCTTACGCCGACAATTGTAGAAGCGACAAAGTCATTCTGTTTGGACCAAGCTGTCGCGAGCGTGACCGGCGACATCCCCGCCTCATTGGCAACGGCTACGATCCGAGCTGTAGATTCCAACGCCCGTGGCCCGGCAAAACGCTGCGCCATCTCAATCTGCCGCGAACCTTCCATTCCCAGATAGCGGGAGAACCGCGCCCCGTCGGGCCGCGCGCCGTCCAGATATTTACCCGACAACACCCCACCGCCCAATGGCGAATAAGGCAGCAAGGAAACGCCCTCCTGACGGCATACCTGCTTCAGCTCATCCTCGAACCGGCGGTTATTGATCGAATAATTATTCTGGATCGTCTCATAACGCGCCGTCCCCAGCCGTTCTGACGTCGCAAGACTCTTCATTAAGCCATAGCTCGTCTCGTTCGAACAACCCAGCACCCGAACCTTGCCCGCCCGCACCAGTTCATCAAGCGCTTCCATCGTCTCGTCATAGGCGATGCCATGATCGGGCCAGTGGGTCTGATAGAGGTCGATGTAA
>JANLSY010000231.1:0-3184 GCA_031362665.1 Sphingomonadales bacterium | reverse complement strand
ACCTGATGGGCATCAAATATACCCATAGCGGGATGGTGACGTCGGTAATTGCTATCGACAAGGAATTGACCAAGCAGCGGCTGGTGCCAGCGGGCATTCCGATGCCGAAAGGGACTATTATCGAAAGCGAAAGCCTTTATGCAAGCGACCCGTTACCTCGCCCATATGTGCTGAAGCCAGTCAATGAAGGCAGCTCGGTTGGCGTTGCCATCGTCAAAACCGACAGCAATTACGGCAACCCGATTTCGCGCGATGCCAAGGGTCCGTGGCAGGAGTTTGATAGCTTGCTCGCCGAACCCTTCATCAAGGGTCGTGAACTGACCGTGGCGGTGCTGGGCGATAAGGCGCTCGCGGTAACCGAGTTGAAACCAAAAAGCGGCTTTTATGATTTCGACGCAAAATATACAGATGGCCTGACCGAGCATATTTGTCCGGCGCAAATCCCTGCCGATGTCGAGGCGTTTATGTTAGACACCGCACTCAAGGCGCATCGTTTGCTCGGCTGCAAAGGCGCTTCACGTACGGATTATCGTTGGGACGACGAGCTCGGCATCGATGGCATCTTCGTACTTGAAACCAACACGCAACCGGGGATGACAGCGCTCAGCCTTGTACCCGAACAGGCGCGTTATGTAGGCATCAGCTATGAGCAACTGGTAGACATCATCGTCAAAGAAGCGCTGGCATAATGGCGACGGCGACTCGCAAGGCACCTGCGAAACGCAAGAATGCCGCAGCTCCCCGGCGCAAGGTGCGGCAGATATCGTGGCTCGACCGTTTCCTTAGGACGCTGCCTTTCTCCGAAGAGGACATCCAGCGGGCCGTTACCTGGATTGTCGTAACCGCACTTGCGGTGCTTGCTTTGGCGGCGGCGCAATATTTCGGGCTGACGGTAGCTGCTTACCAGCAATATGCCGGACTGGCCGCAAAAGCGGGTTTTCAGGTTCAGCGCGTCGAAGTCACCGGTATGGAGCGGGTTGACCAGCTCAAGGTTTACGAACTGGTGCTAGCCGAGAAGGACCGCGCGATGCCGATGGTCGATATCGACAAGGTTCGCGCTGACTTGCTCGAATATGGCTGGATCAAGGACGCACGGGTCTCGCGTCGGCTTCCTGATACATTGGCAGTCGAGATTATTGAGCGCAAGCCTGCTGCAGTGTGGCAGCGGGAGGGCAAATATTCGCTGATCGACGCTGAAGGTATCGTGCTGCAGAATGTGAAGGCTGGCGATGCCGCCGAATTGCCGGTGCTGAACGGCGCCGACGCCAACCGCCACGCAGTAGCACTCAATGAATTGCTCGATAAAGCGACGGCATTAAAGGCTCAGGTCGCAGGCGCGAGCTGGATTGGCAACCGGCGGTGGGATTTGCGGTTCAAGACCGGTGAAACGCTGGCTTTGCCGGAAGGCGAAAGAGCGGCAGCCGAGGCGCTACTGAACTTTGCGCGG
This sequence comes from Sphingomonadales bacterium, assembly GCA_031362665.1. GTDB lineage: Bacteria > Pseudomonadota > Alphaproteobacteria > Sphingomonadales > Sphingomonadaceae > Sphingorhabdus_B. The sequence continues at coordinate 1,737 of JANLSY010000231.1, read as the reverse complement.
ATGGACGGAATTCATCGCCTTCTTGGACGAGACCTCATTCATTTTGATCTGCGCGACCCGGAGCGCGCCTATTTTCGCAAGGCACCAAAGGCTGAACCGCCAAAGATAGAGAGCAAAACGTCGGCCAGCTTCAGCGGGGAAGAGGCATGAAGGCCGCGCGTGTCGAGAAATTGATTTCCGCCATAGATATTGGCTCTTCGAAAGTGTCCGCTCTCATTGCCGGGCAAACCGACAGCGGCGAACTGCTGGTGCTTGGCACCGGCCAACGTGAAAGCCGGGGCGTCACGCGAGGCTGCATCGCCGATATCGAACAGGCCGAGCTGTCGGTGCGCCATGCCGTCGAGCAGGCCGAACGGATTGCCGGAACCAATATCGACCGTGTCTGGGTGGGCATGTCTTCGGGTGGCCTCGATAGCCTGCTTGCCCCTGTGGAAATCGAATTGGGCGGCGATCGCATCACGCAGGACGATATCGACCAGCTGCTCCAGGCAGGCCGCGCCAACATCCAGACCGGCGGCAAGATGCCTTTGCACATTCAGCCAACGCTTTATTCGCTCGACGGCGTCGGCGGCGTTGCCAATCCGCTCGGGCTCCACGCCGACCGGCTCGGCGTCGATATCCATGTCGTGCTCGCTGACCAGTCGCCGGTACGCAACATCGATATGACCGCGCGGGCCGCGCACCTTGATGTTGAATCGGTCGTCGTTGCGCCGGTTGCGACCGGCAGAGCCTGCCTGACGATGGAAGAGCGCGATCTTGGTGTGGCCCTTGTAGAGTTGGGCGCTTCTATAACCAATGTTTCGGTGTTTATCGGCGGAATGCTCGTCGGCCTCGAAACCATCCAGAAGGGTGCGTCCGACATCACTGCCGACATCGCGTCGACTTTCGGCATTCGTCTCGCGCAGGCCGAGCGGCTGAAATGTTTTCATGGCTCGGCGCTGACCAGCCCGCGCGATCATCAAGAAATTCTCGACGTGGGGCCGGACGAAAACGGCAATGAGGCAGCCGCGCATGCATCGCGCATCACCAAGGCGCAGCTAAATGCCGTAGTTTGCCAGCGTGTAGATAGCACTGTGTCTGACATCGGGCGCGCACTCAAGGCACTCGGATTTTCCGGACCATCCAGCCATCAGGTCGTTTTGACTGGCGGCGGTGCGGAACTCAAAGGCATCGCCGAACATATGCAAGGTGCGCTTGGCCGCACCGTACGGATCGGCAAACCGATGGGACTTAGCGGTCTCCCCGAAGCGCATTCGGGACCTGCATTTTCGACACTGGTCGGCCTCATTCTTTACGCTGCGTCGGAACGTGTCGACCTCAATTCAGGTTATGATTTACGGAGTGGGCAAATGTCGGACATGCCGCCCAGCCTGTTTGAACGTATAAAACGGGCAATTCGCGAGAATTTTTGACAGAAAGCTGTGCAAAAAGGTTAATTTTGACGTGTGCCTTCTTTTCTTTTGTGTCAAAACCGTGAAAATTTCTAACAAGCCAATAGAGGCTAGGGGGATAAAGTCATGAGCATCAATATCGGTCCACCAGTGGTTGACGAGTTGAAGCCTAAAATTGCCGTCATAGGCGTTGGTGGCGCAGGCGGTAACGCAGTGGCGAATATGATTGGAGCCAAAGTCGACGCCCTCGACTTTGTGGTTGCCAACACCGACGCGCAGGCGCTGAACGCTTCTCCCGCAGAATATCGCATCCAGCTCGGACCGGACATCACGCAGGGTCTTGGCG
>JANLSY010000174.1:0-20823 GCA_031362665.1 Sphingomonadales bacterium | reverse complement strand
GGCCATCGTCGGCAGGGACCATTGATAGCAACGTAGCATCACCGGCCTGCTCAAGGATTAGCAAGCACGGCCAAAATTGCCCCCAGCAGCAGTATGATGCCGACGGCAATGGCGGTAATCATCGATGGATTGATGGCAAAGGTCGCCTGCGCCTGCTCGCGGACTCGACCCATCAGCTCGGGCCAAGTGTAGCTGACGAAGTCACCCTGGCTCATAATGCTGATCAGCGTGCCCTGTTCGTCTACTACCGGTAGATGGCGAAAACGGTCGTTCGACATCTGCCGCAGCCAATCGAGCAGATTATCGTCAGCGCGGGCGAGTTTGAGATCGGTTGTCATGATTGCGCTGAGCGGGGTGGAAACAGGGTCAAGACTATTGTTGATCAACCGCCGCATGAAATCGCGTTCAGTGACAATGCCGATGGGCTTGCGGTCCGAGTTGATGACGACCGCTGCGCCGTAATTTTTAGCGCTCATCGCCTGAGCCGCAAAAAAGACGGTATCGTCCGGTGAAAAGGTCATAACTTGGGATTTGCTGGAAAACTCAGCGCGATCTTTAATCTTCATGAGAGGGTGCCTCGAGGGGGGGAGCAATATCCCCGTCGCGTCCTACCTCATTTGGCGAAATGGTGCCATCCCCTAAGCGCCAAGGCAGCAATGCTACAAAACGTTACGCCAGTGTCTGTCCTCAGATACCTTGGCACTTTTCCCGCAGTTCAACCGTTGCAAAATGTGTCCGCAATTCGTGCTGAGTTATTAAATGCCGACAGTCCGCTCCCGGCCCAAACTTGGACATTAAAATGGGACTGAACAGACGGCAGCTTTTGAGTTCACCGAGAAGGTAGCCTAATGGCGGAAGTGTTAGCGATTTGGGACGATGATATGCCGGGATTAGCCCTGCGTGTGTTTGCATTGGGCAAACGCAGCTAAATCATCCAGTATCGCGCCTTGGGGCGGTCACGTCGCTATACTAAAGGCCCACACGGCGTGGGGTTAACTCCTATTTTTCAGTCAGTCGGCACACCCAATATTTGGGCTTCGCCAGATAGACGTTGTTTCATTGCGGGATTGGCTGCCACAGCCTTTTTGAAAGCGGCCCGTGCCTTGCCGGTTTCGCCGAGCGTCATCCGGCTGCGCATCAGCATGATCCAGCCATTCACATTGGCAGGATTTTTCTCTAGCTTCGCCTCTAGTCCTTCGACCATCGAAATCACCATCTCCTGTTGCTGACCGGGCGGCAATTTTGCGGCCTGCGCCATATCGGCGCGTGACGGTCCGGGAATTGGGGCTACCGCCACGCTGGTAGCGGCTGCGGCGGCAACATCTGCCGGCAACCCAACCGCTGGTAAACGACCATCGGCAACCAATTTTAGGCGCGAAGCGACGTTGAGGTTGTTGATCTTGTCCACCTGTTCAATCGTCCGGATGAGGTCATTTTCCCACGGAGCTCCCTTGGGCGTGTCCTTCAGCAATGCCAACCAGTCATTAACCGCACCACGGTGGTCGCCAGCCAAATCTTTGCGTACTGCCACAAAGTAGCGCGCCCGGGGGTCTTTGGCGTCGAGCGCTATGGCTTTATCAAATGCGTCTGCAGCTTCCTTTGGCATGGGGTCCTGCTCATTCGCCATGATCAGCGCCTCGCCCAGCGAGGACCAATAGACGGCGCGCTCAGGCGCAAGCCGTGCTGCCCTCGCATAGACATCCGCAGCGTCCCGATATCGCCCGCTTTCAAAATAGGACCATCCGAGAAGCTGCCAGCCTTCAACATCTGTAGGGTCTTTACGGGTACGCTCTTCGAGTGCTGCGAGTGTTAAGCCTGGGTCATCAATATTCTTCGGAGCAGCGTTTGACGCTGCGTTGCTGTCCGCGTCCGATGTGCTGGCCTGCCAGGCACCAAAACCAACTGCCGCCGCAAAAATCGCGAGCGCGCCGACCAGCGCTAATTTGGGGAATCTCGACGTTTCGATTGGTTCATTCATGCTTGCGCCTCGACGTTTACCTAAATTCAGGCCTAGCACTATTCAAGGGAGTTGGTAAGCTATGTCGGGGTCGCTCCTTGTGATAAAATGTTCAGGTTACAGCTGGAAACCGGACATAATCACAGCAATGGGAGGAAGCGTTTTGGGGGATCGGGTTCGCATTGCGATTTTGGGTTCTGGACCAGCCGGGCTGAGTGCTGCATCGCGTGCGGCGGTGCTCGGGCTCTCACATGTCCTGATCGAAAAAGCCGACCATCTTTCCGATACCATCTACAAATATCAAAAGGGCAAGCATGTCATGGCAACCCCGAGCCAGCTCGTGCTGCGCGCGGATATCGATTTTGGCGCGAGCAAGCGCGAAGTCGTGCTTGAAACTTGGGGAGAGCAGACCGGCGCACACAAGGTAAATGTTCGCTATAATGCCGAGGTTAAGGCGATCACGGGCATTGCGGGAGGCTTTTCGCTGGAGATGGAGGGTGGCGATGTCGTTGAAGCTGAAACCGTCGTGCTTGCGATTGGCACGCAGGGGAACCCCAATCTAATGCGCTGTGCAGGCGGCGATCTGCCGCATGTACAATATACGCTCGACGATCCCGGTGCCTATATAGACGAGCATATTGCGGTCATTGGCGCAGGCGATGCTGGCATCGAGAATGCGCTGGGGCTGGCCGCCGACCCCGAACAGCGCAATACGGTGACGATCATCAATCGCAATGCCGAATTCACCACGGCAAAAGATGCCAATATCAAGGCGTTGATGGCGGCTGGCGATGCCGGACGCGTCATCATTCGCACCGGCACGACCCCATCTCTGGTAGAGCCGGGTTTCGTTACTTATGACACGCCCGATGGCGAGGTCAGGGTGCGCTGCGACCGGATCATTGCCCGCATGGGTTCCGCCCCGCCCCGCAAATTTGTCGAGGCCTGCGGTGTCGAATTTACCAGCGAAGACCGATTGGCTTTTCCAAAATTGTCGCCGACGTTCGAATCGGCCACGCCGGGTATCTACGTCATCGGCGCGCTCGCCGGATATCCGTTGATTAAGCATTGCATGAACCAAGGCTATGACGTGGTCGAATTCATTAACGGCAATAATCATCTGAAGCCTGCCGACGAACCCATTTTGGAGGCGAAGTTCGCAGGCCTGCCGGGCAGCAAGAGCGTAGATGATTGGCTCGAATATCTGCGTTCCAACATCATGATATTGAATGGTCTGACCCCCCTTCAGATGCGTGAATTCATGCTCGATTCCGATGCACGCTTCTACCGCGCGGGCGAGACGATTTTCGAACGCCACGCCCCCGGCTCTTCACTCTTCTCTGTCGCCAGTGGTTCGGTCGAAGTGCTGACCGATATCAATGATGAGTCGAAAATCGTGCCGATTGCGGCAGGATCGATTTTCGGCGAAGTGGGTTTGATCTCGGGACGACGGCGCGGCGCGACTGTCCGGGCCGGAGCCGATTCCATATGCGTCGAAATTTCACGGACAGCGGCGCTCAAGTTGCAAAGTTCGGTTCCGGCAGCCAAGCGGGCAATCGAGCGGATCGCCGCCGAACGGCAATTGCTGCAACTGCTTGGCTCCGGCCTGGTGTCGGAAGATTTGTCCGGGATATTGGACAGCTATGAAATCCAGACAGTGAGTGCAGGCAAGCCAGTTATCACCGAAGGCGAAGAAGGCGACAACATCTTTGTTATCCGGCAAGGCTCGATGATCGTCGAAAAAAAGATCGGCGGCAAACCCGTGTTCATGTCCTATCTGCCCGCTGGTTCCTACTTTGGCGAGATGGCACTGATCGGGAATACCCGGCGTACGGCCACGGTAAAGGCAGCGATCAAATCGGAAGTGATCAAATTGCAAGGCGCGGCGTTTAAGGCGCTGCTCGCTAAAAGGCCGCAATTGCTGGCGCGGGTCAAAGCAGACATGGCCGCGCGGCAGGATGTGAACAGTTTTATCGAAGCGCGTAAGGACGGCTTTTCGAGCGTTGTCGACATGTATTCCAACGTCGCCAATTTCCTGGTCGAAAACGGCATTGGCGAGGCCACCGATGTGTTGCTGATCGATGAGAATCTGTGCGTCGGCTGCGACAATTGCGAGAAGGCCTGCGCCGACAGTCATGAGGGACTGTCACGGCTCGACCGCGAAGCCGGGCGCACCTACGCGCATCTGCATGTGCCCACATCGTGCCGACATTGCGAACATCCCCACTGCATGGCCGATTGTCCGCCGAATGCCATCCACCGCGGTCCTGACGGGGAGGTGTTTATCGATGACACCTGCATCGGCTGCGGCAATTGTCAGCGCAATTGCCCTTATGGCGTCATCCGGATGGAAGCTGAACCGCCGCAAAAGCCCGGCCTGCTCAGTTGGCTGTTGCTTGGGCTTGGACCCGGGCCGGGGGAGCCGAGCAAGAAGTGGTCGTACAAGCATGCAGACCCCGGGGTGGAGAAACCAAAAAAGGCAATCAAATGTGACATGTGTTCGGGCATTGAGGGCGGCCCGGCCTGCGTGCGGGCCTGCCCGACCGGGGCTGCGATCCGCGTTTCGCCTGAACGGTTCCTAACCGTCGCGAGGCTGGAAAGCGAAACCGGCTGATGGCGGTTCCCAAATCGGCTCAATCGGCGCGCATTCCCAGCGATGGGACGCATGAGGGCTTCCTGCGCTACGCCAATTTTCGCTGGCTGAAGATAACAGGCCTGTTTTCGATATTGGCGATTGCTGCCTATCTTATGATTGATGTCCAGCCGCGGCATAACGGCGGAAGCTGGCTTGGCTACACGCTGGGAACAATTGGCGTTCTGCTAATCCTTTGGCTGACGCTGCTGGGGGTCCGCAAACGGCGCATGACGCGGGGAGCCTGGTCGCTCAAGGCATGGACATCGGCGCATGTCTATCTGGGGCTCGGCCTGATTGTGATTGCCACGTTGCATAGCGGCTTTCAGCTTGGCTGGAACGTCCATACGCTGGCCTATGTCCTGATGATGATTGTCATCCTGTCGGGTATCTGGGGTATCTCGGTTTACACTACCTTGCCCCGGATAATGAGCGCCAACCGCGACCAGACAACCGAAGCACAGATGCTCGCCGCGCTTCGGTCCATCGACCGGCAGCTGCATGACGCGGCACAACCGCTCGGCCAACATTATGCCGAACTTGTGCAGTCAGCACTGGACCACGATCCGTTTGGCGGCGGTATATTCCGGCGTCTGTCAAACCGGTATCCAACTTGCAAAACATGGGCAGCGCACCGGGAAATTTCTAGGATCACTAGAGACCGTCCGCAACTGGACATTGACCCGCTTGAAAAAGTGGACTCGCTGCTGGAGCGCAAGAAGTCGCTGCTCGCGCGCACGCGCAAGCATTTACAACTTAAGGCCATGCTGGAAATATGGCTGTATATTCATGTACCGCTGACTTTTGCGCTTATCGCCGCGCTGGCCGCACATATCATCAGCGTGTTTTTCTACTGGTGAGGCTGGCATGACTTTCCTTGTCCGCCAGATATCGCGCTCCGCCGATGGCCGCGAAATCATCCGTTCGCACAGCTATGAGCAAGGCACGATTTTTGTCGGCCGGGAAGCGGCATGCGAGGTGCATCTTGCGGACTTGGCAGTTGAGTTGCGGCATGCCAGCATAGTCCTGCTCGAAAGTGGCGCGCTGGAAGTCACGGCGCTTGGCGGGCTGGGCTTTGAAGTCGATGGTCGCAAAACGACGCAGACAATCATCGACCCCGCCGCTGGTGCTGAACTGCGCTTTGGCAGCCATGTGCTCACGATATCAAGAGAGGACGGAAACCCCGTCATTTCCGCACAGCGCATCGAAGCGCTGTCGGAGGTGAGCGAAGATAGGGACGAAATCGGCCTGTTCACGCTGACCGGGCTGCTGCCCGGACGCAGGGTGAATGCGTGGGTATTGCTGCTGTCTATTCTCGCGCTGTTTCTTATCTGGCCAATATATAGCATATACACGCGCGAAGAGACAAAAAGGGAGGACATCAAAAAGCCTGAAGCGGCCTTCCACCCCGACAGTTTCTGGAGCAGCGGCGCACTGTCCAATGCCCATGCTGGTTTGAAAAATGATTGTAAGGCATGCCATGTGGAGCCGTTTGTCGCGGTTCGTGATAGTTCGTGCATCACTTGTCATGACGATGTCCACGGTCATGCTGATCCCAAAAGGCTGCTAACCGCCAATCCTCCGCTGGATTGGCAGGGGAAGATGTCGCGTCAGATCGCTGACAAATTTAGCCGTCCCGCCGGACGCTGCGTCGAATGCCACAGCGAACATGAAGGCGCGGGGCCAATGGAAGGCACCAAGCAGCAATTTTGCAGCAGTTGCCATAGCAGCCTAGACACGCGTTTGCCCGATACCAAAATTGCCAATGCAGGCGACTTTGGCACCGCGCATCCGCAGTTCCAACCCCGCGTGCGAACGGTACCGGGTGATATCTCGCAAAGCGAACGCATCTCGCTCGACCGCAAACCGGTAGACGATGGTGGCCTGAAATTTCCGCATAATGTCCACCTTTCGGCAACCAATGGCGTGGCGAAAATGGCACGGTCGATGTCTGTGAAATATGGATTTGGCGCGGCGCTGGCGTGCAAGGACTGCCACACCAAAACCGCTGACGGCGTTCGGTTTCTTCCTGTGAAGATGGAAACCAATTGCGGCATGTGCCATTCTTTGGGCGTCGAACGGATTGGCGACACAGTCCGCACTTTGCGGCATGGCGATCCCAAGATGGTGGTTGCTGACCTGCGCGCATTTTACCGCGCTGGCGGTCCCTTCCGTGTTCGCACACAGCAGGTTATCGAAGGCCGCCGCCGTCCCGGTGATTACGGAAGCAGCGGGCGCTATTATGCCTATTTTGGCAACGTCAATTACGGTCGGGCAGACAGCGCCATCCGCGCGGTGTTCTCGCGCGGCGGCGTCTGTTATGATTGCCATATCATTTCTGCGCCGCCCGCTGGTTCGGATAACTGGGGCGTTGGAAAGGTCCAACAGACATTGCGTTATCTTGAAAAAGGTTGGTTCGATCATGGTGCACACAAGACCGAGACTTGCAAAAGCTGCCACAGCGCCGCGAAATCGACGCTGGCCTCAGACCTAATATTACCGGGCATAAAAACCTGCCGCAATTGTCATGGTGGCGAAGGATCGCGCACGGACGTGCCGTCAAGCTGCGCCATGTGCCACAGTTATCATGCAGACGACGGCGCGCCTTGGGTGCCGCGCGAAAAGGATCGCAAGAAAAGCGACCTATATGCTATGCTGCCTGCGGCCAACCGGCGGTAAGGGGAGGGGGCTCCTATGTTGATCGCGCAGATCACCGATATCCATCTGGGCTTTGACCCGGGCAATCCGAGCGAGTTCAACCGAAAGCGGCTCGATCAGGTGCTGCGCACGCTGAACAACGGACCAAACCGGCCCAACATGCTGTTGGCGACGGGCGATCTGACCGAGTTTGGCGATGCCGACAGTTATCGGAGGTTTGCCAACGCGCTCAGCCTATGCCGCTTTCCAGTCCACATGTGCCTTGGCAACCATGACGAACGAGCGAATTTCCGCGCGTGCTTCCCCGATGTCCCGGTCGCCGACGGTTTCGTACAATATGCTTTCTTGGCCGGGCCGCTACGGCTGGTCTTTCTCGACACGCTAGAGCCCGGGCGGCATGGCGGAGCCTTCTGCACAACGCGCGCCGACTGGTTGCGTCGGACGCTGGCTGAGGATCGCGATACGCCGACGATCATTGTTATGCACCACCCGCCGGTCGAGGTTGGCATTGACTGGATGAATACTCATCCAGAAGAACAATGGGTGATCAATTTTTCGGATGCGATTGATGGCGCGCCTAACATAAAGAGCATCCTGTGCGGTCATATCCACCGGCCGGTTGTCGTGCCTTGGCGTGGCACTGCGGTCGCGATCTGTGCGTCCACTGCACCGCAGGTAACACTCGATCTCACGCCGATAGACCCGGAAGCCCCGGACAATCGCCCGCTGATTATCGCCGACGCCCCATCATTCGCGCTTCATTGGTGGAATGGCCGCGAACTTGTGACCCATTTTGACTGCGCCGACGAGCATGTGATGCTGGCCAAATTTGATGCCAGTTTGCAACCGCTGATCCGGCAGTTGATCGACGAACGGCCTTAACGGGGTGCGATCATCGGCGGGCGCCAGTCGGCCATATCGGCCTCATCGCTCACCTTGAAGGGCTGGCCAGCAGCATCGAGGAAAAGCTTTTCCATTTCGGGCCGGGTAAACGGGCGCGAACCGAGCCTGCCGAACACGGCAATCTGCCCACCGGTTTCATCAACACCGCGGTCGCGGTCGATTCCTTTGGATATGGCAAAAGCGGGCGATGGCGTTCGCGCCCAAGCGATCAATTCGGGCTTGGGTGCCGGCGAGAAGCCATAGAAGTTTGGCTGGCTCGACGGCGAGGTGAGCTGAATAACCTTCATGCCAGCGCGTCCGTCGGCAACATAGGCAAAGGCAGAGGCGTTGGTCGATCCGACCATGACGTCTTCGACATCGGTCATCTGTCCGTCAAATGTCTCCTTTAGGTATATCACTGGCTGCGCAGGTTTAGTGACATTGACGATCACCAGACCATCGGCTTTGCCAGCGACATAGAGGTAGGTGCGGGCGGCATAGAGCTTACGTGCATCCGCCAAGGGAACCGTTCCTTCCGGCACTGCTAACGGATCGGCAAGCTTCGTGACGTCGAACAGTTTCACCCCATCAGCATCGCTTACCCAAAGGTAGCGGAACTGGATCGCAGAGGCGCGGGCGTCGGTCAATTCGCGCACTGCCGCTATTTTGGGGGACAGCGGATCATTGAGATCAACTACGACGAGCCCGACATCAGCGGTTACAAAGGCATAATGTCCGGCAAGCGTTACATGGCGCGCGCCTTTTAGGACCCCATTTTCATTCCATGTCACCGCGCGTTTGAGGAAATTATTGCGAAACTCGCCATCGGCCATAGTGTTGATATCGACCAGGATCATCCCCTCGACACTGTCAGTAATCACGGCGTAGTTGTAGATCGGATGGAAAGGCTGTTCCTGATTGGCTTCGCGCATCTCGGGAGTGTTTCGCAGCGGGTTGATCGGCTGGTTGGTAGGCAGCGCCATGCACGTCGCGTTTGCAGATTTGACCCGCGTATTGTGACCCAGTTTGGAGAACGGCCCGCTGATAATCCGCTCAGAAAAGCCCTTGTTGGCAATCGACGCCACGTCAAAGACCTGAAAGCCGCCCCTGCCCTGCGCGACATACATGTACTCGCCGCGCAACTGCAAACACCCGACCTTGTCCGCGGTACGCTGAATAATGTTCTTGAATTCTTCGAGTGCGTTTTTTTCACCCGAAAGATTTTTATCAATCACCGTCCCGCGCACCCAGTTTTTGAGCTCGCGGTCATTCTGGTCGACATGCAGCTTGAAATAATCGGGATAGGCATAGCGATGCAGATAGGAGCCAAGGACTGCTTGCGGTTCATCCCATTCGGTCACGCGCACCGCTTCAAAACCGCCGTCCAGTCCGACCCAAGCATTCAGCCCAACAAAATTGACATAATTGGTGCCGAGCAGCATCAGCTGCGCCATGATGGCATTGTTATCGTCCTTTTCGGAAAGGTGGCAATCCGAACATTGCTTGGTCTCTGTAGTACGCACCGTGTGCGGGAAATGCGGGGCAAAGGCTTGGCTGGAAAAGCCGATCGAGCTGATCGGCGGTTGCTGGATATAGATACGTTCGCGGTTGACGTTGGTCGAGGATAAAACCAGCGCTGATGTTGAGCGCACCGGTGCGATGATGTTGCCCTTGGTTGTCTGGTGACGTCCCAGCTGGAACATGTCGTCGCGCGCAACCTGTGGGTTATAGGTCGCAAAATTGCGAGTCTCTTCGCCTTCAAAATGCTGCGTCTTGGTTTTCCAGTTGGCCTCAATCGGCAAATGGCACCCGCCGCAGCTGGTTGTCCATGACAGATGGCAGGTGAAGCAGGTCATATTGTCATCACCATGCGCGCGGTCGTTTGCCAATACGCCAAGGCCGAATTCATATTTCCCGCCGTCCTTGGCCGCCCGGCTCATCAGTTTGGCGCGCGCTGCTTTCGCATTGAACCGAGGCGTGCCTGGCGTGACGCTGTCTTTGACGAGGCTCACCTCCCATTCCAGATCAGGATCAACGATCGAACGCTGGATGAGCTTGCGTGAGCCATCGGCATTAAACACCCATTCAAACCGGCGCTGGCCATCGGCGTTTCGGAGAATCGTAAGGTTATTGCCCTGTGGACGCGCCGCCGGGCCGGAGGTCAGCAGTGTCGGATAAGCATCCGCCGTGCCGTGGCAATCCTTGCAGCCGATCTCGACCGCGTTCGCGACTTCGGCATAGATCAGGCCATTGCCGTGGCTATCCTGCGCGAAGTGACAATCGGCGCATTGCAGGCCTTTTTCAGCATGGATATCCATCATATGCACGGTTTTTCCGGGATTGGTTCCCGGCGGCACGAACTTACCTTCACCTTTTTTGCGCCATTTCTCGGGGTCGTCCGGCGCGACGATTTTGCCCTCGGCATCGAGCAGATTGCCCTCGCGGTCGCGTTTGAAAATGCCCCGGAAATTCCAGCCATGGCCGTGATAGTCGGCAAATTGCGTGTCTTTCAGCTTAGGGTTTAGATCATAGACATTGCGCAGGAAATCCTCGTCGGCCCATTTGCCTTTTGGCGCCGCGGCCTCAGGGTTGCGCTCTAACACCTTGAGCGCTTCTGCAGCGGTTGGGTATTTCTGCTTCTCCGGCCACATATGCGGCGCATCGGCCTCATAATCCCACATCGTGTAGCCGAGATAGCTGTTCAGGAAGATGTTAGGCTGGTGCATATGGCAATTCATGCATTGTGCGGTCGGAATCGCGCGGGTGAATACATGCTTCAGCGGGTGGCCGCGTTCCTTTTCTCGGCTCTGTTCCTTATTGTCGTGCCCATCATCATGGCCGGGTTCCTTGAGCGCACCATGCTTTTCTTTTTTTGCAGCAATCGTCGGGTCAATCGTCTGCGACTGACCGTCGCGGCCAAATTGCGCATAGCTCAGGCTGTGGCGCGGCTCGCGGTCATTGGCATAGATCACATGGCAGGCGGCGCAGCCCGAATGGCGATAGTCACCCGGCTGGTCATTGGTACCCATGAACCACATGAAGGGATCGTTTAGCCGGGTTTTGTGGATGTTGAGAACCGGAATCGCGACCCGCAAGCCCGTGGCGGGTCCACGGTTCGACTGCTTGAGGTCGGGACGGCCCGGCTCTTCCAGTCGCTGGATGCTGCCAGTTGGGTTGGGCAGGCCAACTTCGGCAAACTGGGTGTTCACATTGCGCCCACCACGTTCAAAGACACGGAATACATCGCCGGGCGGGACCACCGCCCACATTGGCAGCGGATACAGCACCGCAAGCGCGCCGCGCTTCTTTTGCGCATCGGTGACGGTGCCGACCGGATCGCCCGGTGAGACGATTTTCGCCGGTTTGCCGTCACGGGTATAGGCCTCGCCCGCGATATAATTTTTATAGGGCAATATGCCGTTATTATAGGCGGCGCCGCCCCACAGCATTGCGCCCGACGCCATGATCGATCGCTCACCTGCCTCGATCACTTCCATGTGGCACGCGCCGCACGCCTCGCGCACGACGCGGTAATCGGTCGGGTTGTTGAAACGAATGAACTCGGGCGACTCCTTGTTGAGTAGCGTGTAGCTGCGCTTGGGGTTGGCCGAAGACGGATAGTGCCAGCTTCCCGGATATTTGGGTAGGACATGCGCCTTGTCGCGCGCCGCCACATAGTCGGGATCGTCGTGCGGCAAATCGGCGTCGCCCCTGATTGCCGGATCTCCACCGTGACAGTCGGTGCACCCGAGCTGCACAGCGGGCGATGTGTGCATGGTCGGCGCGTCGGTCTGAACGTGGCAGCTGTTGCAGCCTGCCGATTTGGCCAAAACGTCTGCTGGTTCCTGATTCCGAGGGGCAGCAGGATAAACCGCGTACACGCGCTCAACCGGCTTTTCCTCGTCAGCTGCCAACACGATTGCTGCAGGGACGATGACCACGATGAACAGCGCTAACAACAGACGGAGAAGGACGGGACGGGCACGCATCAGTAAGTGAATATCACATTGGCAAGAATTGAAAAATACTGTCCTTTGCGCGCCTCATTGGCGAATAGGTCTTTGAAACCCTTACCAGGTTGCAGCACGGCGGCAGACAGGCGAGCAACAATATTCTGCGTCGCTTTTGGCCGCCAGATGGCCGATGCAGATAAATCGAAGCCGATATCTCTGGGGATGCTGCCCTCGACGCGGAGCGCCTGCAAGACTGCGGTACTTTCAAACCATAAATGATTGGCATTGGCCGACAGGCGCACCGCCGGGGTCAGATCGAAGTCCGCACCCATACCCAATAATATCGTGCCGGGATTGTTGAAATTCGACTGCCCCTGCTCCTTTGATGACCGCAGCGAATTGAGGATGCCATTACGCCCATTAATCGAAACAGCGCGGCCGCCGCCGGCAAAGGGGATAGTCTGGCGAATCCAGTAGCTGGTGTCCGCGCCTGCAAACACAGGATTTTCAAAGATCGCATCAAACCCTGTCTCGGTTTCGTCATAGGGATCATGGTCACCGCTGGCGTACAGACCCGAAACGCGGAAGCGCATCCAGTCGATGTCGTAACTTACCTCAGCGGCCCCGAAATAAGCGCGGATATCTGCCCTTCGGCCAGTAAAAAAGCTGTTTCGGTCGCTGCCCAGCGCGCCATAGGCCGACGCCGTAAGATTCAGTCGGCCCAGCTTCCCATCGGCGCTGTATCCAAGATATACCACGTCATAATTGCGGCCGCGCAAGGTACCAAGCAAGGCGGGACGCACCGGAAAGCCGTTGTCGTCAATCTCGATCTGTTTCGCTTCGCGGTTCATGTTGTATGTAACCGAAATTTGGCTGGTCAGGCCGGGAAAAATGAAATCCTGTCGGTACAGGTTGGCAAGGAAAACCCAGTCGTTTCGAGGCCGCTGCACCACACTATTCAGACCTGAATTGGTGTCCTTCTCCAGCCGCCAGAAAGCCGCGAGGTTATATTGAAAGCGGTTATTGTCGCGGTTGCCGAACAGCCGCACACCGAGTTGCTGGTCATTGAATAGAAAGCCGCGAAAATCATTCTGGAATGGCTGGATACCGATACGGATCGATTCAAAATCATAGCGGTCCGACGTGTTACGCAAATGGTAGTCGAAGAACAGTTCCTGCACGCCGAGGAAATAGTCGAAGCGGTGCGACGGTTTGGATGGCTGCACAAACAGCACTCGCCGTTCGGGGACGTTGACATAGCTGGCATTGAGCGCGAGCGTGACGCGGTATTCCACATCGGGCGGCTTGAACGCGGTCAGCCCCTTGATAAGTGCCGCACCGGCGATAAAAGTCTGTGAATATACCTGACTACCCGATTTGCCGAATACATCGAGCGCGCCGGGCCGTTCGGTCGTCTGGACACCGACAGGAATGGGAAAAGTGCGCGGCTCAATGACGGTATCACTGACCAGATTGGCGACAAAGAACCAGTCATCGCCCTTGATCGGCAACCACGGCACTTTGGCACGGTCAATCGGGCGGTCGCCCTTCAGCGTGTTCTGATGATAAGGATCGAACCAGCGCTCCTTCACCAGTCCGAGCGATTCTACGAGACGCCAGCGGTCGGGGATCGGGAACTCGTCGTCAGGAAATGCCTCGGGAGGGGGGGGGCGGACCGCGCCGATGTTTTCCTGCGTCACCTTGTCAGGAAGGCGTTTTTGATAGCCCGGCCGTTTACGCCCGTCGATCAAGCTTTCCTCTGGCTCGTCGGTGGACTCGTCTACTTGCGGTTCTACCGAAGGGTCGTGGATTTGTTCGAGCGCGATTTCCTGTGCGTAATAGGCGTAAGTCAGCGCAGGTGGGAGACCGGCGTCGTACATCACAGCCCCATGCACACATTCTGCTGCGCGGTATCCAGAAACGGTGCAAAAGGGCAGCTGATGTAACGCAGCCGGACCTGCGCGTTGCCAACATTCACCTGGATCTGGTCAGAGCGATTCGCGGCAGGCGCATTGCCCAGCCCGCTCACCCGCCGCCCGACATTATTTGCAGCAAAGAAGCTGATCATATCATCCTGATCGATGCCGTCACCCGATACTCCGATTGCGCCCACCAGCGTGGTGCCCCGATAGATCGGAACCGAGCCCGGGAAAATCTGCATGCCATTTTGTAGCCGGTTTTGCCCAGCCACCACATCCG
This sequence comes from Sphingomonadales bacterium, assembly GCA_031362665.1. Classification (GTDB taxonomy): domain Bacteria; phylum Pseudomonadota; class Alphaproteobacteria; order Sphingomonadales; family Sphingomonadaceae; genus Sphingorhabdus_B. Next base: position 6,542 of record JANLSY010000174.1, on the reverse strand, counting down.
GCATCGACGTACAGACCGCAGACGTGTCGGGGCTGATTCCGCCAGATAGCAGGAAACTCACATGTGTCTGGATGTTTCTGAATACCAATGCCGACTGCATGCCGGTCGAAAATGGATTGAAGCCGGTAATCTCGCGCGACAATGGCCCCGCCGCACGTCCTACTTCACCGTCAGGAAAATAGGGACGCGATATGTTGCCAATCGCGCGGTTTGACCACGCGGTCTGGCCGGTAAAAACTGCTGTGCTTCCGAAAAAAGTTCGGGCGCGTACCAGAAAAGCGTTGATGTCGGGATTGGTGTTTGCGGCCAGCTCGGTTGCGGCGCGGGTGTTTGAAAAAAAAGCAGCAGTACGGGCCTTTTGCAGCGACACGTCGATCCCGAACACCGGCGCATCGGGCGAGCGGACGACGCCCAAAACCGATCCATAAGTATCAACAAGACTGATACTCACCTGCGCCTGGCTGTCGAGCGGACGGCGTATCTGCGCGCGCGCGCGAGTCATGACCAAAAAGGCCTCTTCCAGCACAGCGGCTGACTCTGCGGCGCTGAGCGGGCTGGCTATCGCTGCGCCGTCGGTGCCGGCCCTGACAGGAAAGCGGTTTGTTCCCGCGCCGCTGGTCAGGACATAGGCATCGCGGTTCGAAAATTCAGATGCCGTTGATGGACGCACGCCGGAGCTTTCGCTGCCATAAGCGGCCCCTGCGATAACGGACGCGTTATTATACCCGGGAACGGCAACCAGGTTGCCGATACTGCCGATCAGCGATGCCAGACCAATCGGTGTCCCGCCGCGCAGGCCGGCCGCCGTCGCATCGGAATAGCGCAACGATGTGCCATCCACATTAATCTGGTCGGCACGAATGGCGCCCGGCGCGTCAAAGCCGATGGTTGCGGCTAGGGCAATGAACTCCTCTGCGTCGTTGTCGATGTCCAATATGTTCGGATCAAAGCCATATATGCCGTCTGCCATCACGCCCACGCCGCCGACAACTGCACCATTTTTATAAAGAGGAAATCCGCCCGGGTCAGCGGCTAAGCCCAAGGGCGACCGCTTCGGGCCGATCAAGGCTGCTCCGCCGAGCGTGCCAAAGCGCTGGTTTAGGTCTGAGCAAGGCAGTTGGCTGAACTGTACGCCATAAAGCGGGCCACTCTCCAGACCCACCGTGGTCGGCGCGGGCGGGAAATTCTGCTGCACGATCTGGCTGGCGGTGCGTGTTGAAAAAGCGTTGCCGCCGCTGGAAAGATAGGCGCCGGTAATGGCTTTTGCGATCGCCCCTGCAAGCGCGGCAGGGGCTGGCAGGCTAAGCCCCTGCAACTCGGTGTTGGCTGCCGTCCCGCCCGGCGCATCGGGAATTTTCAGCGTAAGGTTTGCACCGTTCATCACAAACACGCCGAGCACATTGCCCACCCGGTCGGTGACCGCAATGCTCGCTGCTATGTTACGTGCGCGCGCTTCTGCCACGGCAAGCGAAATAACTCGCTCGACATCGACTACGCTGAGCGATTCCGGGGCAGGGTCGGCATAAGCGCGCGTGGTCGATGGTGGCGGTGGCGGGCCGCCGCCGCCGCTCCCGCCGCTGTTGCTGCCACCACCGCCGCTACCGCTGCCCCCTCCCCCGCCGCAAGCGGTGAGGATAATGGTACCAGCAGCGACTAGCGAGGAAAGAGTTTTTCCCATCGCTATCTCAATGAACGTATTGCCCGGGCCGCAGCACCAAGCGAATTGCGGAAATCTTGCGGACGGTAATCATTGGGGTCGCGCACTGCTGCATAAGCGCGGTTTACATTGGCGCGAATGCCGGCGGCCGAGCCCAAAGTTACCGAACCCGATTTGACCAGCGCGTTGAGCAAGGTATCGACCGCCATCACCGCCTGCACCGATCCTTCGTAATCGGTGAAACGCGCCGATATCGCCTCGCTCGATATGGTATCGATAATCGCAAAAGCTTGCCCGCTGCCAAAACTGCCCGCAGAAAAGGCGCTGGCGAGGCTGTCCGCTGCGCCCGCCAGTTTGCGCGCGGCCGCGATTGCTGATCCGCGATCCTGCGCAAGCGCAGTGTGAAAATTGCGGCTCGCCGTTTCAAATTGTGCGGCTGATGCGGGCGCTACGACCCGCGCCGCCGCCGACAACATAATGATGTTTTCGTCATTATAGGGCGGCATACCCTCGGGGATGGGACGCCCGGGGTTGGATATGCCGGTCTTCACGGCGTCTGCCTGATCATAAATGCGGCGATGGCAGCTATGACAGTCGAAGAAATAGAATTCGGGAAACACACCCTCAGTTCCGCGCGCCGGGTTGGTATACAGGTCCAGCGAGCGTTTGAGCGCCATCGCCTGACCTACGGCCCATAACTTCACATTGTCGCTGCGCCCCTTGCGCGCGGCATAATCGGCATCTTCATTATGATGCTGCTGCAATGTCGAAAACAGATCTAGCTCGAACGAGATGCGCGGATGCCCGGCCGACATGATTCGGTGATTGACGAACTGGCCTTGGTCGGCGCTGCCAAAATGGCAATCAAGGCAGACAGCGGCTCGAACCTTGGGGTTTTCCAACGGCACCAAGCCGCGCGCCACGTTGGAAGCATGTGATGCGCCAACGGCATAATGGCTGGCAATCCATCCCCCCGCCGCGCCGTGGCAGGCCTCGCAGCCGACGCCGTCAGCAACTTGAAACCGCCCGCCGCGTGCGCCGGCCGGATCGGTGTGGCAGCCGAGACACATTGCGGCTGACGACGCCTTGCCAATCCCCAGATTTCTGGCAATCACGGCGCTGCGCGAACCCAGCAGGACGGAGTAAGCCGTGCTGTGTTTGCCCGCAGGCGATGACGGTTCTTGCCAACGCAAAAGCTCGTCTTGCCTTACAACTGGCCCATCTGCCTCCAACCGGCCGTGGCATGTCGAACCTGCGCAGGATGCAACCCCCAAATGTGCCCCGCCAGATGACCGGTCTGCGCGCGCAGGAGACATCAGCAGCGCGCCGCTAAACAGGGCAAGCGTGGCCAACAGGCAGATCAGGTTGAAAGATACTTTTCTCCCCGGTTTGCGGTTTCCTGCACCCTCATCCATGTGCGATATTTTCTCCCTCGAGAAAATGACATCGGCAGCAACTATCCTGCCCTTTACGCGGCTTTTCAAGCACAGAGTTCAAACCACGCCATATGCCAGCATCGCATCGGCGACTTTCTTGAAACCTGCGATATTTGCGCCACGTACATAGTCGCAATGGCCGCCGCCGACTTGGCCATATTCGACGCACCGCGCATGGATGCCGTCCATGATGTCGATTAACAACTGTTGCAACTGGTCCTCTTTCCACGATATCCGCGCCGAATTCTGGCTCATCTCCAGCCCAGAGACAGCAACGCCGCCTGCATTGGCCGCCTTGCCTGGTGCGAACAGGATTTTTGCCGCCTTGAACACATGCACGCCGTCCAGGTCGGTCGGCATGTTCGCGCCTTCGCTGACCGCCATGCAGCCATTTTTGATCAGCTCGCGGGCATCATCGCCCAGCAGCTCGTTCTGCGTGGCGCATGGCAGGGCAACATCGCAGGGCACGGACCATGGCCGTTTGCCTTCGTGGAACGACGCACCGGCAAAATGATCGGCATATTCGCTAATCCGCCCGCGCCGGACGTTCTTCAGCGTCTTGACCCAGTCGATCTTTTCCTGATTCATTCCCGCCGGATCGTGGATGAAACCACTACTGTCAGATAGCGTCACCACTTTTGCGCCCATCATATTCGCTTTTTCGGCGGCATGCGTCGCGACATTGCCCGATCCCGATATCACGGCGGTTCTGCCAACTAAATCCAAGTTCTTGGTCTTGAGCATGTTGGCGAGGAAATAGACCGCGCCATAGCCCGTCGCCTCGGTGCGGATTAGCGAGCCGCCATATTCAAGTCCCTTGCCGGTTAAAACGCCGGTAAACTGGTTGGTGATCCGCTTGTACTGGCCGAACATATACCCGATTTCGCGTCCACCGACGCCGATATCACCCGCAGGCACATCGACGTCTGCGCCGACATGACGGTAAAGTTCGGTCATGAACGACTGACAAAAACGCATGACCTCATGGTCGCTCTTGCCCTTGGGATTGAAGTTCGAGCCGCCCTTGCCTCCACCCATCGGCAATCCGGTAAGCGCATTTTTGAAGGTTTGTTCAAAAGCCAGAAACTTGAGCACGCTCTCGTTGACCGAGGGGTGAAAACGGATACCTCCCTTATACGGGCCGATGGCGTTGTTATTCTGCACCCGCCAGCCGCGCTGTACGCGGACATTGTGGTTGTCGTCTTCCCAGCAGACACGGAAAGAGACAATTCGGTCGGGCTCGGCGATGCGCCGCAATATCTGTTCACGGTGGTATCGTTCTTTGTCAGCGAGAAAATCGAAAATATCCTCCGAAACTTCCTGCACCGCCTGAATGAATTCGGTTTGCCCCGGGTTGCGCTTTTGCACGCCTTGCATGAAACTGGGTAAGTCGACATGATCCGCTGAAGCCATAATATCCTCCCTCTTGTGCCATCTGGTGCGACCCGAATGCTGACGTGCGATAATGTTCCCCTATTTCCTCCGCCGAATGACCAGGTTGCGGATTTCGGTCATGTCCTCCATCGCAAAACGGATGCCCTCGCGGCCGAGCCCTGAATCTTTCACCCCACCATAGGGCATATTATCGACGCGGTAGCTGGGCACATCGTTGATGACGACCCCGCCGACGTCCAGCCGGTCCCACGCATCAAGTGATTTGAAAAGATCGCGGGTAAAAATACCCGCCTGCAATCCGAATTTGCTGTCATTCACTTCATCGAGTGCGGCATCAAAATCGGTGAAGCGAGACAATATGGCGAGCGGGCCGAAAACTTCCTCGCGGTTAGCCTTGGCTGTGCGCGGCACATTTTCTAGCAAAGTCGCCTCCAGCATCGCACCGACGCGTTTCCCGCCGCAAAGCAGTTTAGCGCCGTCCGCAATTGCCTCTTGAATCCAACCTTCAAGCCGCGCGGCTTCTTTGACGTCGATCATCGGGCCAATGAAGGTATCGCGGTCGTGCGGGTTGCCTGAAACTAGCGTTCTAGCGCGCGCGACCAGCATGTCGCGGAACCGGTCATATATGCTGTCATGGATGATGATTCGCTGCACACCGATGCAGCTTTGGCCCGATTGGTAGAATGCCCCGAAAATGACACGTTCCAAGGCATCGCCCAAATCAGCGTCATGGTCGATGATGACCGCCGCATTTCCTCCCAGTTCGAGCACGACTTTCTTCTTGCCCGCTTTGGCCTTGAGTGCCCAGCCGACATCTGGCGAACCGGTGAACGATAGCAGTTTGAGCCGGTCATCCTCGGTAAACAGATCAGCGCCATCGCGGCTTGCGGGCAGGATTGAGAACGCGCCTTCAGGCAAATCGGTTTCCGCCAATATTTCGCCCATTATGATCGCGCCCAGCGGTGTGCGGCTGGCAGGCTTCATAACGAACGGGCAACCCACGGCAACGGCCGGCGCAATCTTGTGCGCCGCCAGATTCAGCGGAAAGTTGAACGGCGATATGAAACTGCAAGGCCCGATCGGCACACGCTTCCACATTCCCTGATAGCCCTTGGCACGCGGGCTGATATCGAGCGGCTGGACCTCACCCATCATCCGCACCGATTCCTCGGCGGCAATACGAAACGTATCGATCAGCCGGGTTACTTCACCCTCGCTGTCCTTGATCGGCTTGCCCGCCTCGACGCACAGCGCGTAGGCCAGTTCTTCGGAGCGCTCCTTGAACCGGGAAACGCAGTGCATCAGGACATTTTGCCGTTCGTAACTGGCCATTGCGGCCATCGGTTCGGCTGCGGCAACCGCGCCCGCGATCCCTGCGTCAATGGTCGTGCTGTCGGCAAGCGCAACGTGGAACGCAACTTCTCCGGTATATTTATCGGTCACCGCGAGGTCGGCGTTGGGCTGCGCTGCCTTGTTATTCAGATAAAGCGGATAGATATCCTTGAGCTTCGTCATAAGGCGGCGCTCAGTTCCTTGATCTGACGGTTGAGGATATGGTCATTCTCCGAATAGTCGACTGGACAGTCAATAAGATGCACGCCCGGCGCGCCTAGGCAATGCACCAGCAAATCGGTAAGATGCGCGGCGCTTTCGACGCGATGGCCATGCGCGCCATAGCTTTCGGCATATTTGACGAAATCGGGGTTGCCATAGGTCAGCCCCCAATCCTCAAAGCCCATATTCGCCTGTTTCCAGCGGATCATGCCATAGCTGTTGTCGTTCAGGATCAGCACGGTGAGGTTGAGTCCGAGGCGGACCGCGGTTTCCATCTCCTGGCTGTTCATCATGAAGCCGCCATCGCCGCAGATCGCCATGACCTTGCGCTCAGGGTACAGCATCGAGGACATCATTGCGCTAGGCAGCCCCGCCCCCATCGTCGCCAGCGCGTTGTCGAGCAGCACGGTGTTGGGGCGATAGGCGGTGTAGCCACGCGCGAACCAGATCTTGTAGACCCCGTTGTCAAGGCAGATGATCCCGTCGTCGGGCATCGCATC
>JANLSY010000152.1:0-2399 GCA_031362665.1 Sphingomonadales bacterium | reverse complement strand
GGCAGCATCACCTCACCCATCCCCTTCCACACATTGTTCACCGGCATGATTTTCATCCAGATATTCTATTGGTCCACCAACCAGAATATCACACAGAAAGCGATGTGTGCACCGACGGTCAAAGAAGCGCAAAAAGGCGTGCTTGCCGCGGCGGCCGTCCGTATCCTGATTATCCCTGCGATCGTCGTTATTCCGGGTGTCGTCGCCTACAAACTCTTCGGCAGCTTGGGCGATGCGGCTTATGGCAAGCTAGTTGCGCATGTCTTACCCGGTTGGATGTCTGGCGCATTCGCGGCGATGATGATGGCCGCCGTTATCGCCCATACCAGCGCGATTTTGAACAGCTCGGTCGCCCTCTATTCAGTCGACTTCCATGACAAGTTCATCCGTCCGGTCGCAAACCACTGGCGGCTGGCGGCGGTGGTTTCGATAGTGCTCACGGTCACCTCGATCCTGCTGGTGCCGGTGTTCGAAAACGCGAAGAGTATCATCAATCTGCTACAACAACTGAACGGCCTGTCGTCGATGCCAATTCTGTCGGCGTTCATCACCGGACTGCTTTTCCGCAATATGGATGCACGCGCGGCGATTGCAGGGCTAGTGTGGGGCGTTGCGCTTTATGCGTTTCATAACTTCGTCTTATACGTGCCCGACACGCTGTATGCCGGAGAGACCTTTTACCAGCATATCGGTATCGGTTGGCTACATTATATCGACGTCATGGCAATCGTTCTGGTGACGTGCGTGCTGGTGGCGCTAGGCGTAAACCGGTTTATCTTCGGCAATCGCGCAGTGTTTATCTGGAGCAAAGAGGGACGCCGTCTCGCGGCGGTTGAGGTATGAGCAATTATATATTGGTTATCGACGAAGGTACGACGTCTACACGGGCTGTATTGTTCGCCCCGAATGGCGAAGCGCTGGGCAGTTGCCAACGGCCGATCACGCAGCACTACCCCGCCCCCGGTTTGGTTGAACATGATGCGGGAGAAATCTGGAACCTCACGCTGGAATGCACCCGTGCGATGGTAGAAAAAGCCGGCGGTCCAACCAAAATCGCCGCAATCGGCATCACCAACCAACGCGAGACCGCGGTATTCTGGGACCGGCGCACCGGCGAACCATTGGCTCCGGCCATTGTCTGGCAAGACCGGCGGACGGCGGATATCTGCGCCGACCTTAAAGATCGCGGCGAGGAGCCGGTGGTTCAAGCCAAGACGGGGCTATTGCTTGATCCCTATTTCTCGGGTTCGAAGATTGGTTGGGCGCTCAAAAACTGGCCGCAGCTCAACGACGCTGGCGAACATCTCGCGGTGGGTACGGTCGAAAGCTATCTCGTTTATCGCCTCACCGGCGGACGCCACATCAGCGATGCCAGCAACGCATCACGCACGGCGTTGATGGCGATCGGTAGCGGCGGCTGGGACGACGGCCTGACCGATCTGTTCGGCGTGCCGCGCGAGATATTGCCCGAAATTACCGATTGTGCGGGCGATTTGGGAACCACAATGCCCCAATGGTTCGGCGCGGCGATCCCGATATCGGGCATGGCGGGCGATCAGCAGGCCGCAACCATCGGCCAAGGCTGCTTTGAAATAGGTCAGACCAAGGCGACATTCGGCACTGGTGCGTTTGTGCTGACGCAAACCGGCACAACATTGCGGCAGTCCAAAAACCGGCTGCTCTCGACGGTGCTTTATCAACTCGGCGGCGAACGACATTATGCGCTGGAGGGTTCGGTTTTTGTGGCAGGAAGCCTTATTCAATGGTTGCGCGACGACCTTGGGTTGATCGAATATGCTGCAGAAACCGAACCGCTGGCGCGCAGCGTGCCCGACAATGGAGGCGTCTATCTCGTCCCCGCCTTGTCTGGCCTAGGTGCGCCGCACTGGCAGCCAAACGCGCGCGGTAGCATTAGCGGGCTCAGTTTTTCGGCCAAAAAAGCCCATGTCGCCCGCGCCGCGCTGGAGGCGATGGCGCACCAGACGCACGACCTTAAAACCGCTTTTGCCGCCGATGGTGCGGACTGGGCGGAACTGCGCATCGACGGCGGCATGGTCGCTAATAACTGGATGGCCCAGGATTTGGCCGATATACTCGCCATCGACGTCGAGCGGCCCGCTTTTATCGAAACCACTGCGCTGGGGGCGGCGATGTTGGCGGCGGTTGGCTCGGGGCTTTACGCGTCGTTGGAAGATGCGTCTGTCATGCGGGGCGGTGTGAAGCGGTTTAAGCCTGATATTTCTAATGACGCACGGCATGTGCGCCTTAGCGGCTGGGCAGATGCATTTTCGCGGGTGTTGCAATAACACCGAACCGTCGGTGACAACAGTTTAACGCCATCTTAACCATCCTTTGCCAATGTGACCGGGACAAAATAGTCGCGACGCACATCGACAGGA
>JANLSY010000151.1:0-6628 GCA_031362665.1 Sphingomonadales bacterium | reverse complement strand
CGACAATTTTGCGCGTGCAGGCAAGCGATCGGGCGCATGGATGACCACCTATCGCAGCCAGCATAAATTGGGCGGCAAGAACAACATCGTGCTGGCGTCGAACAATAACAACTTCGTGCCTGGTGCCGACGGTGTGCCGACACTCATCAGCATCGACGATGCCACGACGCTCTTCCACGAATTCGGTCATGCGATCCATTTCCTGAATTACGACATTACCTGGCCCGGCCTTGCCGGTACGCCGCGCGATTTCGTTGAATATCCAAGCCAGGTGAACGAGAACTGGTTGCTGACACCCTATGTGCTGAACACTTATGCCAAGCATTACAAAACCGGCGAGCCGATCCCGGTGGCTTTGGTCGACAAGATCAAGGCCAGCGATACCTTTAATCAGGGCTTCGCTACGGTCGAATATCTGTCGAGTGCGATTTTGGACATGAAGCTGCACAACCGTTCGACGCCGGTCAAAGATCCTGCAGCATTCGAGCGCGACACGCTGGCGGAAATCGGCATGCCTAAGGAAATGGCGATGCGCCACCGCCTGCCGCAGTTCAATCACCTGTTCGCCGATGACGGCTATTCAGCGGGTTATTACAGCTATCTGTGGTCGGAGACGATGGACGCCGACACTTGGGCAGCCTTTACCGAGAAGGGCGATGTCTGGGACAAGGACACCGCCGATCGGTTCCGCTCGATGTTGCTTGCAACAGGCAATGAGTCGGACCGGATTGAAGCCTATCGCGCATTTCGTGGTCGCGACCCCGATGTGAAATATATCATGAAAAAGCGCGGTTTTCCGACGGGCGAATAACATCGATTGCCGGCGTCTCTGCATGCGCGGAGACATCGCTAAATAACTGTAGATATTGATAAAAAAATATGCTCTCCTCTTTGCGGGAAAGAGGAGAGCCTACATGCCTACCGATGGGGTCGCAATTCACCGGCATGCATTGATAAAATCGGAATGGCGCACCAATATTGGGCTTGCCCCCACACCCGATTCTTTTTCATATCCAACTTACATAACGATGATATGTCTAGAGTCAAGCCGCTTGGTGAGTCGGAATTGGATGGCTTATGGCTAAACGCACAGCAGAAGATGCAGCGAAAACCCGCGCTGATATTTTGGCGAAAGCTACAATACTGTTTGCCGAGCAAGGCTATGCAGGTACGTCTGCGCGTGAAATTTCAGCAGCGGCCGGCGTAACCGTTGGCGCGATGTTCCACCATTTCGAATCCAAGCTCGACTTGTTCGAGCAGGTTTTCGAGTCGCTTGAGCTTAAGCTCGATACCCAGGCCAAAGCAGCATCAAAACCTGAGCTTGGTCTTGGGGTTTTGGAAACTTTTTTGGCGGGCGTACGAAGTTCGCTCGATTTTGCCGAGCAAAGCGATTTTCACAGGATTGTCTTTGTCGAAGCGCCCGTTGTGCTGGGCGAAGACAAATGGCGCGAAGTTGACTCGCGGCTGGGGCTGAAAACTGTGATGGCCGGAACGCGTGCGTTGATGGCGGCTGGGTTCATTGCCGAACAGCCGGTAAAGCCTGTCGCTATTCTGCTCATGGGGGCAATGAATGCCGCAGGTTTCGCAATTGCGCGTGGGGAGGACGGTGTTGACAAGGAAAGCCTTGTCGACGGATTGCGGCTGCTGATTGCTGGCCCAGGAAGGATAAAGCCGTGACTATAGAGGCCTTGCGGACGCCTGAGGATCGCTTTGCAAATCTACCCGAATTCGATTTCCCAGTGTGCTATGTCGATGACTTGCCCGGCTATGAAGGTTTGCGCATTGCCTATGTCGATGCAGGGCCAAAGGATGCGGCGCGCACCTTCCTGTGCCTGCATGGGGAGCCTAGCTGGTCTTTCCTGTATCGGCGAATGATCCCGGTTTTTCTGGAGAGTGGCGCGCGGGTGATTGCGCCTGATTTGCTTGGATTCGGGCGCTCGGACAAGCCGGTGAAGCAATCAGATTACAGCTTCCACTTTCATCGAAGTTATCTGCTGGCTTTGACTGAGCGCCTCGATCTTCACAATATCACGTTGGTTGTGCAGGATTGGGGCGGATTGTTGGGGCTGACCTTGCCAGTCGATGAAAGCTTTAAGCCTCGCCTCGAGCGGCTGATTGTGATGAATACCGGGCTTGGTCTTGGGCGCGGGATAACCGAAGGCTTTAAGGCATGGAAAAATTATGCACTGTCGACTCCCGACCTTCCTATCGGCGCGCTGATTGCGCGTGGCACGCCTCACCTAACAGCAGAAGAAGTCGCTGCTTACGATGCGCCCTATCCGGGCCCCGAGTATAAGGCAGGTGCACAGGTCTTTCCGGCGCTGGTGCCGGTTGAACCCGACATGGAAGGTGTTGATGTGAGTCAGGCTGCGGCCAAATATTGGTCAGAAGAGTGGGAGGGCAAGAGCTTTATGGCGATTGGAATGGCCGACCCGGTGCTGGGTCCATCCGCAATGGTGGGCCTACACCGGCTGATCAAAGATTGCCCGGCACCGATGGAAATTGAAGGTGGCGGCCATTTCGTGCAGGAATGGGGCGAGCCAATCGCCCGCGCTGCGCTAATATCGTTCGGCGATCTTTAACTCACGTCACCTCTCGCTTCGTCCGATTAGACTTGCAAAGTTGTAGATATGATATAATTATGATATCATATTAAACGGGAGGTCATGATGACGGAAGTTTCCACCAAGGGTGATTTGAATGCCAGCCTCGAACGGGCAGCGAGCAGCTATAACGGCTATCTGATGCTGTTGCTCATGCTCCTCAGCATGGGGTGGTTCGGCTGGTCGCTAACTCAGGCAATAGGTAGTGACGGAGAATCTGCTTCGGCGTTCGTTGGCGTAGCGCTTAGCACAACGGCCTTCCTTTTTGTGTCTATCGGTTTTTTCATGATCCAGCCCAATCAGGGTGTCGCGCTGACTTTATTCGGGGCGTACCGAGGCACGGATCGTAATGAAGGCTTGCGCTGGATCTGGCCCTGGTTTGGAAAAGCGAAGATATCGCTGCGCGCCAACAACCTCATCTCTGAGAAAATCAAGGTCAACGACTTGCGCGGGAACCCGATCGAGATGGCGGCTCAAGTCGTCTGGCGCGTTACCGACACTGCGCAGGCACTGTTCGACGTTGATGACTACAAGGCTTTCGTGCTCGCACAAATCGAGGCCGCGGTCCGCACCATCGGCGCGCGCTACCCCTATGACGATTTCACGCATCAGGAGGTGACGCTGCGCGGCAATCACGATCAGGTCGGTGGCGAGTTGCGTCTGGAACTGATGGAGCGGCTTCGGGTTGCCGGCATCACCGTTGATGAATGCGGATTCACACATCTTGCCTATGCGCAGGAAATTGCGGGCGCAATGCTCCGTCGGCAGCAGGCAGAAGCGGTTGTCGCGGCGCGCAAGACATTGGTCGAAGGCGCGGTTGGTATGGTCGAAATGGCGCTTGAGATGCTGTCGGCCAAGAATGTGGTCGATCTTGATGACGAACGCCGGGCGGCAATGGTCTCGAACCTGATGGTCGTCCTGTGTGGCGAACGCGACACCCAACCTGTCGTAAACACGGGCACGCTCTATAGCTAAGGACGGCAGATTGGGCGCTCCCCCACAAAAAAAGGCTTTTCCGCTCCGCCTCGACCCCGCGCTGTTTGCGGCGGTCGAGCGGTTGGCGGCGGCCGATTTGCGGAGCGCCAATGCACAAATCGAATGTCTGCTGCGCGAGGCGTTGGCCAAACGCGGCGTGAAGGTGGGGGTCAGCGAAACGCCGCGGCGCGGGCGGCCTCCAGCAAAGGGGCAGTTGTGATGCGCGACGAGGACAAGCCTTTCATTTGTTACAAAAGCAAATGGAACATGAAAATTATGCCCCGCAACGCAGCTGGCTGGCGCTAAATGGCTTACTGGATGCTACCCTTTTTCGCGATGGTTGCCGGCAACATCTGGGTCAGTGCAGCATTAGAAGCGAACGGGATGGATGAGCAGAAAATTGTTGCGGTTGTTCTTACTGGTTTTGTGATCCTTACAACGATCTGGACAATAATGCTCATTCGCTGGACAAAAAACCGGTCGGAAATAATCGATATGGACGAACTGGTCGCGCTTAAGCGCGATCTAGATCGTAATAAAAACAGGCAAAAACGGCGCTGAGACGGAGGCTGATATCATGCTGCATATGTTCTTGGAAAAAGGCCCTTGGTTTCGCGCAAAAAAATTCGGGTACGGCGCCGGGCTACCCTTTAAATGGCAAGGTTGGGTAGTTCTCGGATTTTATCTTCTGGCGATTGTATCTCTGGTTTTGCTTTCAAAACAGGATGGTGCGGTTCCGAAGATTGTAGCTTTGGCGCTCGTCTTGGTCATCACTGCAATTTTGCTCGCGATAGTCCGCAAACGCACTGAGGGTGGATGGAAATGGCGCGGAGATTACGACGCTTAGTTCAGTGCTTCTTCAAGCAACCGCGCTAACCGCAGTCCCCCGCGTTCAACCTGCAATCGCAACGCGGCGCGTGACGCTGCCACATCGGCTTCGTCAATAGTCACTGGCTTTTCGGGCTTGGGGCCGCACGGGTCGCCATCCACAGCTCTGGCATAAGCGATGTCACGCGACACCGTCCAGTTTTCCTCGCTCCATTCGCGGGTCGTGCCGGTATTCATCGCCGATCGCTCCGCATCGCTGAACCGCCGGACTATCGCTGGAGCAGCTGATATCGCTCGGTCGGCGAGAAGGCCGTCCCAAACCGAGTGCAGATTATATCCGGGCATTACGCCATAATTGGCTTTCAGGTCATTGCCACCCCGGTCGGCATGATCGCCCGCGTGTAGCGGCTGGTGCAGATCGCCGACAAAATGGACCAGAAACGCCAAAGCCTCCAACCGGACATTGGCTGGCAAGGACTTGTCTTTAAGCAACGCAAAATTCCGGTCAATCTGCGCAGAAACGCAATTGCCGCCTGCACAGGCGCTTTTCAGGTCGAACGGTTTGCAGATATCGACATTCTGATAGTGCCAACTGTTAGTATAGCCCCAACGCAATGGGTCGCCTTTGATGCAATCGGCCCAGACGCTCGCATCCTTAATATCACGCAGCGCGCATTTCGGCGTCCCAATGAGCGGCGCGGCACGCAGCAATCGCTGCATATTAGCCCGCGCCTTGGCCGACATATTGGCCTGGGCAATTTTCGCGACGGTTTCATGGCCATATTCCCAATAGGCATAAACCGGATATAGCGGGATGAGCGTGATAAGGAGAGCCGTAAGCAAGCGTTTCATGGCGCGTGCCATAGGTCGGATTTACGACAAAGAAAACCAACCTCTTCGCCGCGCAATAGTAATGGCGGCGGATGTACATTTACACCCACCGCCAGTGCCGTCTTATTTGAATTTCAGCTGCCGCAACAGGAATGACCCCATGACGGTGCGATATTTTGCCCGGTCACCCGAGGCCGCGTCCATTTGTGCATCGCTTTGTTTCATAAATTCGCGGTACGCGGCGTTTCGTTTTTCATCTTCGGCGGCGTCCGGTATGCTGGTGAAACTGGTCACCAGATATATGTCGGGCTCGCCGGGACGGGCGTGCACGTTGGTCAACACCTGATAGCCGGTAATCCAGCCTTTCGACATCGCATATTCCTGATTTTTCTTCCATGTGGTGGCCAAGAAATTTGCATATTCATACCCACCGCCATCGCTCACATCGATCATCCCGACTTCTTCATAGTCGCCGGGTGTGAACGGGTAATTTTGCGCTGTTGCCGGAGTTGAAAGGGCAATAGCAAAAGGCGCAGCAAGCATGGCCGTAAACATCAATTTTCTCATGACTTTTTTCCTCCGTTGGTCACGGTTCAGCCACATGGCTGACCGTTCGACCTGTCGCTCAGACTGGCGACCCTCAAGGTGAGGCGGCAGGTCAAGAGAAGCTGCGCCTGAAAGCGATTCGAGTCAAAAGTAAATTAATGTCAGATACTTATATAGCTTTCGTTATAGATGGAACCTGAGCAGTTGGTCACTCGTCGCCATAAACAGCTACCATTTTCTCCCCTGCGCTCGTCGCCTTACCACGATACATTCCTGGCGTGTTAAAGCTGAAGGTTGCAGTGCCATCAGGTGCAGCCACAATCACGCCGCCGGTGCCACCCAGCAGTTTGAGTTCTTTCATGACATGATCGGCAGCGGTCTTGGCATCCTCACCGAGCATCCGCATCCGTGCGCAAATTTCGTGCGCGACACCGAGGCGGATGAAGAATTCGCCTGCACCAGTCGCCGATACCGCACACGCCCGGTTGTCGGCGTAATTGCCAGCGCCGATGACCGGGCTGTCGCCGATCCGGCCCCAGCGTTTGCCAGTCAGGCCGCCGGTTGAGGTGCCCGCTGCGACATTGCCGTCGTTATCGACTGCAACCGCGCCGACGGTGCCATATTTCATGTCGATGTCATACCAGCCGAGTTTTTTTGCTTTGAGTTCTTCCAACTGTTGCCAGCGTTCGGGTGTGGCGAAATAATCGGGGCTGACCTGCTCAAGGCTCTGTTCGCGGCTGAATTCGTCCGCGCCTTCGCGTATTTCCGATAGTTCTCTCGATGGTTTCCCTGAAAAAAAGTCCCGTTATGGGCTCCACGCCAGGGCGCGCGAAGAGGCTGAGGTC
>JANLSY010000112.1:0-2262 GCA_031362665.1 Sphingomonadales bacterium | reverse complement strand
AGCGCCGATTGCGTCGAATACGGTCGACGTTTTGCCGCTGCTATTTTTGTTCAGAATCTCGCACTGTCGCCAATACAGGAAATCGGCCTTTACCCCGTCGTCCGCACCAAAATAGAAATGCGGGCGGTGATGCTGTTCGAGAAACGATGCTGCACCCAAGTCTTCGTCGGCACATTTATCGTCGACATAAGCCCATAATTCTTTTGCCGTAAGCGGGAGGTTTTCGCCGGGAAGATAGCATCCACGTTCGATCAGCGGTGGCGCAAAGCTGAAGTCGAACCCGATTAACAGGTCATCACCTTGCGCCAGCAGCCAGTCGGCTACCCCCTCGCGGGACCATGCCTTAGCGGGTGGTGGTATCAGGGCAGGGGCAACGTCACCTTGCTCGCAAACCGCAAGTGCTATTCCAGCATGACGGCTGCCCTTGGCGCCGGACCAGTCGACGCAGGCAAAACGGGTGAATGGGCGCATCGGGGCTATATGGTGACGTCGTGCATGGAATGAAAGTGATGCAAGATTTAATTCACAGATGCTGCATTCATGCTGCGCAGCAAATCCCAGTTGTTCAGGTCTCGCGTTGCTGGCGAAGCTTGTCCCAATATTCCAGCCGCTCGATAATCTTACGCTCAAACCCGCGTTCTACGGGTTGATAGAGTTTTGCCGGCTCAACTTCATCGGGCCAGTAATTTGCGCCGGAAAAGCCTCCCTCTGCATCATGGTCATAGGCATAGCCGCTGCCATAGCCGATATCCTTCATCAGCTTTGTCGGGGCATTGAGGATGTGCGCGGGCGGCATCAGCGATCCAGTTTCGCGTGCCATCTTCCACGCCGATTTTTGCGCTTTATAGGCAGCGTTAGATTTCGGCGCAGTCGCCAGATACAGGCAGGCCTGAACAATGGCGAGCTCGCCTTCCGGACTGCCCAGAAATTCGTATGCGTCCTTGGCCGCGAGGCACTGGACGAGTGCTTGCGGGTCGGCAAGGCCGATGTCTTCGCTGGCAAAACGGACGAGGCGGCGCAGGACGTATAGCGGCTCTTCTCCTGCCACCAACATCCGCGCCATCCAGTAAAGCGCGGCTTGGGGGTCTGACCCGCGCAAGGATTTGTGCAGCGCCGAGATCAGATTGTAATGACCCTCGCGGTCCTTGTCATAGACCGGCATCCGCCTTTGCAGCAGCGCGGCCATCGCGGCGGGATCGAGCGGCTTTTCGATTGCAATCGAGAACAATGTCTCGGCCTGATTGAGCAGAAAGCGTCCGTCGCCATCGGCGCTGGAAACCAATGCCGACCGCGCGTCGTCGGTTACCGGAAGCTTACGCTGCTCGATGTCCTCCGCGCGCGACAGCAGCGTTGTGAGCGCCGCCTCATCGAGCCTGTGCAGCACCATCACCTGCGTGCGTGACAGCAACGCAGCGTTTAATTCGAACGACGGATTCTCGGTAGTGGCCCCGACAAGCGTGACGACGCCGCTCTCGACGAAGGGCAAGAACCCGTCTTGTTGGGCGCGATTGAAGCGGTGGATTTCATCCACAAAAAGCAAGGTCTGTTTGCCGGTGCGTGCCATGACCTCGGCTTCTGCAAAGGCCTTCTTGAGATCGGCAACGCCTGAGAATACCGCTGAAATCGGCTTGTAATGCATGCCGACCGCGTCGGCGAGCAACCGTGCGATACTTGTCTTGCCGGTCCCCGGAGGCCCCCACAATATCATCGAAGATAGCTTGCCCGCCGCGACCATCCGGCCGATTGCGCCTTCGGGGCCAGTCAGATGCTCCTGACCGATAATCTCCGACAGATTGGATGGCCGAAGCCTATCGGCCAACGGTCCATTTGCTGGTCCAGCCTTGTTCGCCTCGGGCTCGCCGAACAGGTCAGCCATCAGGCCGCCATCATCGACCGTGCGGCGCGCTGGCGGATCAGGCGGATATAGGTGTCGGCCACGGTCTGGTTGATCGCGTCCCAGCTGTAATTGAGTGAACGTTGTTCACCCGCCGCCCCGTGCTTGGCCCGCAATTCAGCATCAGTACAATAGGATTGGAGGACGTCGGCAAACTGGTTGATGGCGCCGGGAAGGATAAGGCGGCCGGACACTTTATCTTCGACCAGACTCTGGCTTCCGGTCGCTTTGGCTGCCACAACGGGTAGCCCGCATGCCATCGCTTCCAACGTCACATTGCCGAACGTTTCGGTGACGCTGGGGTTGAACAAAAGATCCATGCCGGCGACCGCGCGGCCCAAATCGGCCCCGCCTTGAAAGCCGACGAA
>JANLSY010000101.1:0-4042 GCA_031362665.1 Sphingomonadales bacterium | reverse complement strand
ATCTACATGGACGCGGCCTGACGTCGGCGGCATGAACAGGTTCCAGATACCCGCCGCCTTGGCGCGCGCTTTTTCTTCCTCGACCACCTGCAATACTTTCCAGCGACCGCCCTGAGCGACCTCTGCCTTGTAATCGGCGACACGCGGGCGAACGAAACGCTCGATATGGTCGCGCACGCGATCCCGCCAATAGGTCTGCTTTTCGGTGAGATCGAAATCCATGACTCGCTATCCTCTCTTAATTTTAATTGCGCGCTTAACTGGCAGACTCTGCCGATGTGTTCAAGACGCGTAGTCGTTCATTGAGGCTTTCACGCGAAATCGGGAAATTGCGCAGGATTAAAAGCCCGATGATGCCGAGTGTCAGCACCGCAACCATATAATAAAGCGCCAACCCATCGAGTACCGCCACATCGACCTTGCCCGGCACCGCCTCTTGTGGGAAATTGGCAAAGGTCAGGATCATGCCCGCGACAAATGTGCCGACGCCCACCGCGCATTTTTGCATGAAGAAATAGCCCGCAAAAAACAGGCCTTCGGAACGGCGACCGGTTTCCTGCTGCGATGCTTCCACCACATCAGCCATCATCGATGATGTGAGCATCATCATGCCGATCGCGGCGCTGTTCGAGATCGTCACGAACGAAAACATGAACAGGACCGAGGGGTTGTTGGGCGCGCCGGGAACCAGATCGAGCAACCAGGCGAGATACATCGCTGAATTGAAAATCAGCGAAATGATGGCGAGAAGTATCGTCGCCTTTTTCTTGCCGAGGCGCCCCGAAATCGGCGGCACGATGATGAAGGCTACGATGACTGTCGCAAACAGGATTAGCGCATAATAGAGCATCTGCATTCGCTCGAGCTGCCACAAGAAAGCAAGTTGATAATTGGTCAGCGCAAAGGTGATGCCTTGATTGATCAGCGCAAACAACGCCGCCGAGACGAGCCACAGAAATGCCCGGTTGGAGAGCGTAGCTTTTACTTCCCGCATCGCGTGGCCCAATCCGACACCACGCGGTGCGGGTGGCGATTGTTTGGCAACCCATTTATGCTGGCCGAGCGCCGAAACCAGCACTGCACCGGTCATCATCATCGCGCCCCACAACGAATATGCATCATAACCTTCGGGGTCGCTCACGCCCTTTTCGCCAGCAAAGAAAATGCCATAAGCAAAAATCAGCATCAGCAATCCGCCGGCCCAGCCGAACAGGAACCGGTAACGCATCAACCGCGTGCGTTCGTCATAATCTGCGGTGAGTTCAGGAACGAGAGCGATCGACGGAACTTCACACATCGAAACAAGAGTACGCGCTAAAACCGCGGTGCAAAAAAGCCACAGGATCGTTCCTGTCTGCCCCATTTCGGGCGGGTGCCAAAGCAGCATCCAAATGATGCCGAGTGGTATCGCGGCGGCATATAGCCAAGGCAGGCGGCGACCCCATTTGCTTTGCGTGCGGTCCGAGAGCTCACCGATTATCGGATCGGCAAACGCATCGAATATCAGCGCCGCCATAATGACCGTCCCGACGATGCCTGCATCGATACCAAGCACCTGATTGTAAAAAATCAGCAGGAAAACCGAAAAGCCGTTGTCCTTGATGCCATAAGCGACAGAGCCGAGCCCGTGGATGACCTTTAATGATCGTGGCAGACGCACAGCGGCGGTCATGCAGTCCGCTCAAATGGCAGATTTACGGCGAATCGCATACGCGGCGGGCTCCTCATTCCTGCCGCCATGCTAGGGCTGACGCCTCGCCTGTCAATCGGCAGCGCTTTGACGTTACGGCATGCATAGCCCGCCGATAAGCGCTTGCGTTTCGCCGCGCGCCAGCCCAAAATTTCATCAACCAATTAATAGGAGAGCGTCATGTCCGACCTTGAATCGTTTCGCGCCGAAGCGCGCGCCTGGCTTGAAGAAAACTGTCCGCCCGGAATGCGCACGCCGATAAAAGGCGACGAAGATGTCTGCTGGGGCGGGCGCAATTTCGTGTTTCAATCTGAAGCGCAAAAGGCATGGATGGAGCTTTGTGCGGCAAAGGGTTACACTGTGCCCGACTGGCCGAAAGCTTATGGCGGTGCGGGCCTGACCCCGCAAGAAACCAAAATACTGCGTCAGGAAATGGCAAAACTTGGCTGCCGCAGTCCGCTGAACAGCTTCGGCATCTGGATGCTCGGGCCGGCATTGCTTAAATTCGGCACCGAAGAGCAGAAGGTGCATTATCTGAACCAGATAGCTCGCGGCGAAATCCGTTGGTGTCAGGGCTATTCCGAGCCCGGCGCGGGCAGCGACCTCGTTTCAATGCAGACTTATGGGGAAGACAAGGGCGACCATTGGGTCGTCAACGGCCAGAAGATATGGACATCTTACGCCGACAAGGCCGACTGGATTTTCTGCCTCGTCCGTACCGACAAGACCAATAAATATCAGGGCATCAGCTTCTTGTTGTTCGACATGGAGACGCCCGGCGTTTCAACCAAGCCAATCAAGCTGATTTCGGGCAACTCGCCTTTCTGCGAGACCTTTTTCGACAATGTCGTGGTGCCAAAGCATCAGATCGTCGGCGAACTGAACCGTGGCTGGGATGTGGCGAAGTATCTGCTTGGCCACGAGCGCGAGATGATTTCGGGCATGGGTGGTGACGGCGGCGTGACCTCGATCGGCGTGGCGATGAAAGCGGTGCTTGCCGAAGAACCAGTGCTTCGCGCACAGATGGCGCTGTTCGATGTCGAAAACCTCACCTTTCGCGCGCATGGCGAGCGTTTTATGGACGAATGGAAAACCGGCAAGGCGCATCCCGCTTATTCCAATTTGATGAAATATGTCGGCACCGAATTGAACAAGAAGCGAAATGAACTGGTGATGTCGATTGGTGGAAGTCAGGCGCTTGAGTGGGATAGCGAGCGCTCGAATGGCGGGTCAAAGGCGCGTAACTGGCTTCGGACCAAAGCGAATTCGATTGAGGGCGGCACCAGCGAAGTGATGCTGAACGTCGTGTCCAAACGCATCCTCGAAATGCCGGGAGCTTAATCATGGCGATGACACTCAACGACGATCAGGCGATGCTCCGCGATAGCGCGCGCGACTTCATGAAGTCAGAAGCGCCGACAACGCATTTCCGCAAATATCGCGATATGGAATGCAAGGATGGTTTTTCGCACGGCCTTTGGAAGCAGTTTGCCGAGATGGGCTTTACCGGCATCCTGATCCCCGAAGCCGATGGCGGCATGGGGATGGGGCATATCGAGGCGGGTATCGTGCTCGAGGAGATTGGCCGCAACCTGTCGCCATCGCCGTGTCTGTCGACCTCGGTTGCAGCGGTCGAAGCGCTGAAGCTAGCCGACAAGGCGATGCGCGAGCGCTGGTTCCCCGGTATCTTGGCTGGCGAAACCGTGATTGGCTTGGCAATCGACGAAGGCGTCAAGCACCGGCCCGAAAAGATTGCGTGCAAGGCCGAGCGAAGCGGCAATGGCTTCAAGCTTTCGGGACATAAGCAATTCGTAGTGCAGGGTACATCTTCGGATATGCTGATTGTCGCGGCGCGCACGGCGGGTGCCGCTGGTGAGACCGATGGAATGACGCTGTTTGCTATCGAAAAGGATTCTGCCGGAATGTCAATGGAGGCCGCGCGCTTGGTTGATTCAGCGATGGCGGCGCATGTCACGCTCGATGGCGTTCAGGTCGATGCCGACGCAGTAATCGGCGAAGTCGATGGCGGCTGGAGCGTGCTGACCAAGATACTCGACGCCGGACGCGTTGGCGCAGCGGCGGAAATGGTTGGCGTTGGAACTGGCGCGATGGATATCACCTTCGATTATCTGAAAACCCGCAAACAGTTCGACCGGGTAATCGGCGAATTTCAGGCGCTCCAGCATCGCGCTGCGCATCTGTATGGCGAGATGGAAGGGGCGCGCTCAATCGTGCTTAAGGCGCAATCGCTGCTCGACGAGGGCCATGCCAAGGCCGAGCTTTACGTCGCGGCGGCGAAGGCCAAGGCTGGCCTTGCCTGCAACCTGTCGGTGCGCGAAGGCGTACAGATGC
>JANLSY010000055.1:0-2110 GCA_031362665.1 Sphingomonadales bacterium | reverse complement strand
GAGCCGCGCGCCGACGTCGATGTTATCATGATCGCGCCCAAGGGCCCCGGCCACACCGTGCGCAGCGAATTTCAGAAAGGCGGCGGCGTGCCCTGTCTTATTGCCATCGCGCAGAACGCCAGCGGCAACGCGCATGACATCGCCTTGGCCTATGCCAGCGGCGTTGGCGGCGGGCGCAGCGGCATCATCGAGACCAATTTCCGCGAAGAATGCGAAACCGACCTGTTTGGCGAGCAAGCCGTGCTCTGTGGCGGCATTACGCATCTAATCCAAGCCGGTTTCGAAACGCTAACCGAAGCAGGCTACGCGCCCGAAATGGCCTATTTCGAATGCCTGCATGAAACCAAGCTGATTGTTGACCTGCTCTATGAAGGTGGCATTGCCAACATGCGCTACTCAATCTCGAACACCGCCGAATATGGCGACATCACTACCGGCCCGCGGATCATTACCGACGAGACTAAGGCTGAAATGAAGCGCGTGCTTGCCGACATCCAGTCGGGGCGGTTCGTCAAAAACTTCGTTCTCGACAACCGTGCTGGTCAGCCTGAACTTAAGGCCGCGCGCAAGGCTGCAGCAGCCCACCCAATCGAAGCGACCGGAGCCAAGCTGCGCGCGATGATGCCGTGGATTGCGAAGAACAAGCTGGTCGATCAGGCGAAGAACTAAACTTTTTCTCGCCTTGACAGTTCAAGGGGAGGCATGGACATTGATGCCTCCCCTTTTTCATATCTGGAGCACGTCCCCATGCGCAAAATCCTTCTCGCCCTTCCGCTATTTGCGGCTGTCCCGCTCATCGCCCAAAGCGCGCCACAGGTGCCCGGAACGATGGACGTGGCACGCGTCACCGCTGGTACTTACAATACCGACCCCGGCCACACATTGATCGGCTGGCGCGTTAGCCATTTTGGTTTCAATGATTATTTTGGAATTTTCGGCGATGCGACCGGCACGCTCATCCTTGATCCCAAAAAACTCAACGCGTCAAAGGTCGACATCACCATCCCGGTCGGCAAAGTCACAACCGCAAGTTCGGGTCTGACCGGCCACCTGCTGCGCGCTGGCAAGGACGGCGGCAAGCCTGACTTTTTTGGACCTGCCCCAGCCGATGCCAAGTTCGTTTCGACGAGCGTCGTTGCCAAAGGCACAACTGCCAAAATCACCGGCAACCTGACGCTCAATGGCGTGACCAAGCCAATCGTGCTCGACACAAAATTTTCAGGCGCTGGCAATAATCCTTACAGCAAGAAGGCCACCGTCGGCTTTCACGCCACAACGACCATCAAGCGCAGCGACTTTGGCGTAATATACGGCATCCCCGTCGTGTCGGACGAGGTCAAACTCGACATCACCGTCGCCTTTGAAAAGACAAGCTAAGTTCTAGCCCAGATATCGCGCGTCGAGACTTGCCTTCGCCGCGCGATATTCGGCCTCCAGCTGATCGACATATTCGGCCACGGTCTTGACCGCCTTGACCGCGCCAATGCCTTGGCCCGAACCCCAGATGTCTTTCCATGCCTTGGCCTCGCTATTGCCGCCCGAGCCGAAGTTCATCGTCGAAATGTCGCCTTTGGGCAGATTGTTCGGGTCCATCCCTGCGCGTTCGATCGATTGGCGCAGATAATTGCCGCTGACGCCAGTGAACAGGTCGGAATAGACAATGTCCGACGCCTTCGCCTCGACGATGTTTTCCTTGTACCCCTCGACCGCATTTGCCTCTTTGGTCGCGATAAACGCGCTGCCGATATAAGCCAAATCAGCCCCCATCGCCTGCGCCGCCAGCACCGAAGCGCCATGCGCAATCGAGCCCGACAGTGCCACTGGACCGTCAAACCATTCGCGGATTTCGCGCATCAACGCGAACGGTGAGGTCACGCCTGCATGCCCGCCAGCACCCGCCGCGACTGGAATAAGGCCATCGGCCCCCTTCTCGATTGCCTTGTGCGCAAAGCGGTCGTTGATGACGTCGTGCAGGACGATGCCGCCCCATGAATGCACCGCCTTGTTCAGCTCTTCCTGCGCGCCCAATGACGTAATCGTAATCGGCACCTGCCATTTGGCGCAGGTCGCGATATCTTCCTGCAGACGGTTGTTCGATTTATGCACGATC
>JANLSY010000068.1:0-1649 GCA_031362665.1 Sphingomonadales bacterium | reverse complement strand
ATCCGCAAGGCAATGATCGAAGCTAAGGACTGGGACCCGAAGCTAACGATATCGGTGAACATTTCCCCGGTTCAGCTTAAAGATCCTTGGCTGGCCCAGAAAATAGTCAAATTGCTGGTGGAAACAGGTTTTCCGGCAAGTCGCCTTGAGGTCGAGATTACTGAAAGCTCACTATTCAAGAACCTGAGCCTTGCCCAGTCCATTGTCGGAAGCCTGAAAAATCAGGGCATCAAGATTGCACTGGATGATTTCGGTACAGGCTATAGCTCGCTCGCGCATTTACGTGCACTGCCCTTCGACCGCATCAAAATCGACCGCAGTTTCGTGTCTTCAATGCTCGACAATGCCGAAAGCGCCGCAATTGTGAGCGCGATTGCCGGCCTCGGTGCCAGCCTTGATGTTCCGATAACCGCTGAGGGAATCGAAGACGACAAGATTATCGAAAAATTGCGTGCGCTTGGTTGCACCAAGGGTCAGGGCTGGTATTTCGGGCAGCCTATGAACATCGATCAGGCACGCTCCCTGCTGGCCCAGAAAGATTTGCTGCCGCATCGCCGACGTCATGCCGAAACCCGAGATGAGCAGCAGCCCAAAGAAATGTTCCGCAACGCGTCCTGAGGCGTCTGCACAGGCATTCATTGCATCAACAGTAGACTTAATCATGCGCCAACCCTAAATCGCGCGCGATGACACGCGGCGAATTTCATAAAATGCACGGTTTGGGGAATGATTTCGTAATCATTGATGCCCGCGGATCACCAGTCGATATGCCGCCTCGCCGCGCTAAAGCCTTGGCCGACCGCAAGACTGGTATTGGCTGCGACCAGCTCATCATGCTTGAACCTTCAGACCTTGCCGATGTCCGTATGCGCATTTTCAATCAGGACGGCGGAGAGGTCGAATCTTGCGGCAATGCGACACGCTGTGTAGTTGCACTACTCGGCAAGGATGTCCGGATCGAGACCGCAGGCGGCCTGATCGACGGTGTATTTGAAACCGACAGCGTCACTCTGCAAATGCCACCGCCACGATTTGAATGGCAGGATATACCGCTCGCATTCGCGATGGACAGCGCGGCAATGCCGCTGGCGTGGGAGGAATTGGCGACACCAATGGCGGTTAATGTCGGCAACCCGCATGTAATATTCTTTGTTGAAGACATTGATGCAGTCGATCTCGAACGCCTCGGGCCACAAATCGAACATGATACGGCGTTCCCCGAGCGGGTAAATGTGAATGTTGCGTCAATAAAAAACGGCGCGATATCATTACGCGTGTGGGAACGTGGGGTCGGTGAGACAAGGGCTTGCGGCACCGGTGCCTGTGCGACCGCAGTTGCGGCAATAAGACAGGGCAAGGTCCGCTCACCCGTCGATGTGCATCAACCAGGGGGCACATTGACCATTGGCTGGCAAGCAGATGCGCCAATCTCAATGACCGGCGGAACCACCTATGTGTTTCGTGGGGAAGTCGACTGGGACAATTTCGGGTGAGCAACATCGAAGTCATCAACATGGGTTGCCGCCTCAATCTCGCCGAGAGTAATGCGCTTGCGGAACAACTAGCCGACCAGACCGACATGATTATCGTGAATAGCTGCGCAGTTACCAACGAGGCGGTACGTCAGACGCGGCAAGCGATCCGTCAGG